>NZ_CAWQOK010000092.1:0-72548 GCF_963896075.1 Proteus sp. G4415 | reverse complement strand
AAAAGAGATTTTCAATGAAAATAGAATTAGCCAAAAGCCTTGAATTAAATAGAAATATTACAGCAGAAGAAGCTGATAATTTATTTTCAAAAAAAATAATAACATCAAAATATCTTTTTGAATGTACTGAACCTGATTGTCATGCCCAAGTAACTTGTGCCAATCTTGATAAACCAAACCGATTACGAAAAAGAGTTCCTCATTTTAAATTTGTTTCTGAACATAGTGATACATGTAAAATAGGGATCAATGAAGAAAATGAATTTCGTAGAATAAAAAAAATGAAAGAAGATCCAGAGGCTCTTCCTTTTATTCTCGATGATATTGTTGAGCTTGATCTCTCAACACCTTATAAAACTAAATTTCATGATATCCCTTCATCAAAAGAGGAAAATGGCATCAACAAACGCTTAAAAACAAAAAATATTGATGACGAAAATAGTAATAAAACACGTCATTCAAAAAAGCGTTTATCAGGACTCGTTAATGATTTTATCGATAAAAAAAATTTCTTTCTCAATATTGCAGAAGGAAAGATCCATTTAAGAGATTTCTTCATTTATATTAATGATAAAAAAGATCTAAGCGAATATGTAGATGAACCTCGAATATACTTCGGTAAAGCTTGGATTAAACGTATAGATAATTATTACCTTGTCCGTTTTGATAAAAAAATGAAAAAAGGTGACTTAATTTGCAAGCCAACATTTTTTATTTCTGAACGTCTTGTAAATAAATCAGAGTATAAAAGAACCTCTCGGCAAGAATTAGATAAAATAGCACTATCAACACCGCCAAAACCTCTTTATTTATTTATATTTAGTGAATTACCACCTGTAAAAATGAATAATGGTGATTTTATCAATTTCAAATTAGATGACTTAACATACTTATATTACAAAACATGGGGTAAAAAAAGTGAATGAAATATATGAAATAGCCTATTCAGCGGCAGCAAATAGATTATGTTTGTTTACAGGAACCGGTTTTTCTAAAGCACTAACGAATAACAAAGCTCTTGGCTGGCAATCTTTACTTGAAAAAGCCTGTGATAAATTAGATGGTTTAAATAAAGTCAAAAAATCACTTTTTCCCGAAGATGGAAAAAATCCATTAAGCTTAGAAGAAGCGGCTCAAGTTATTTATATTGAATATCAAAAAAAAGGAGAAAATTTACATGAAAAGATAGCAGAAATAATAAAAGAAATTCATTTATCAAAAGATAATAAGCATGTAAAGAATTTCTTAGATAATAATTCAATAAGAATAATAACAACAAATTATGATAAACTTATCGAAGAAATGATCCCAATAAAAAAATGTCAATCTCTTGCACCTGGTTTACCAATACCAAAAGCATCTTCCAGTACAAAAATTTATCATGTTCATGGTTCTATTGATTCGCCTAGTAATATGGTAGTTACTTCTGATGATTATTTTAAATTTATAAACTATAACTCTTATTTTTCTAAGAAAATAAGCTCCATGATTTATGAAAATACAATCGTTATATTAGGCTATTCTCTTGGAGACACTAATCTTAAAGCAATTATTAATGAGTACAAAAATTTCTCACGAGAAAATGTTATTGGTTCCTCTATGTTTTTAGTATCGAGAAAGAAAGTAGAATCTTATTTAAAAGAGTATTATTTTCATTGTTATGGCATTAGAGTCATTGATAATTTAGATATTCATGACTTTTTTGATAAATTAAATTCAAAAATTCAAGATGTACAAAAAAGAGTAGAAGATTCGTTAGAGAATATCGAAAAAGTACTGAGTGGAAAACACAGCTTTTCTAAAAGTTTTCTCAAGGTTGAAAATAATTTTTATGAAATAATTATGTCCTTAGCTGCATTTGGTGTTCTTGTGACAGATGCCAAGGCAATGAATATGATAGAAAAAATAATACAGGAAAAAATAAAACTAACGAGCGAAAATAGTGCATGGGAACAATATGTTCATTTAGCAAATTGGCTAATTTATCTTGCAACAATTATCGAAATAAAAGATACATCCTTAGAAAAAATATATCTTAAAGCGGTATTTCATTCGATGAATCATATGAGTAAAGACTATTCTATAGGATATTCTTGGCACGCCTATAAAGCATGGGAAAGTAAGTGGTTTTCGCTTATTGTATCAAATAGAGTCATGCTAAAAAACTATGTAAGCAAAAACATTAATAACCAAGATGCTGTTAACTTAGTGAAAAATCTATAAATACGCTTGATGAATAATAAAAAACCATAGCACCAATAAAGTGCTATGGTTTTTAATCACGATAACAGGGTAACTAAACTTAATTAGTCATTAGAATGTAGACGTTCGATTTTAGCCCCTAAGCCTTGTAATTTGGCTTCAATATTTTCATAGCCACGGTCTATATGATAGATACGATCAACAATCGTCGTACCTTCCGCAATGCAACCGGCTAATACTAAGCTGGCAGAAGCACGTAAATCGGTAGCCATCACTTGAGCGCCTGAAAGCTTATCAACACCATGGCAAAGTACAGTATTGCTTTCGATTTCAGCATGAGCCCCCATACGGATAAGTTCAGGAATATGCATAAAACGATTTTCAAAAATCGTTTCAGTGATCATTCCTGCTCCATCAGCCACAAGATTTAAAAGACTAAACTGAGCTTGCATATCGGTTGGGAAACCAGGATGTGGTGCCGTACGTAGAGTGACCGCTTTAGGACGTTTACCATGCATATCAAGGCTTATCCAGTCTTCTCCCGTTTCAATATCAGCACCCGCTTCACGTAATTTAGCTAATACCGCATCAAGCGTATCTGGTTTAGCATTGCGACAAACAACACGACCACGAGAAACCGCCGCCGCGACTAAGAATGTCCCTGTTTCAATACGGTCTGGTAAAATTTGATAGGTTCCCCCACCAAGGCGTTCGACCCCTTCAATAGTAATGCTATCGGTGCCTGCACCACTGATTTTTGCGCCTAAGGTATTAAGAAAATTCGCGGTATCTTCAATTTCTGGCTCTCTCGCCGCGTTTTCAATAATGGTTTTACCTTCTGCTAAAACAGCGGCAGTCATAATGGTAATAGTGGCACCTACGCTCACTTTATCCATTACAATATGTGCCCCTTTTAAGCGACCATCAACACGCGCTTTCACATAACCTTCATCCAGCGTAATTTCCGCACCAAGCTGCTCTAAACCTGTAATATGCAGATCAACTGGGCGCGCACCAATCGCACAACCACCCGGCAAAGAAACCTGACCACGTCCGAAACGTGCAACTAATGGCCCTAATGCCCAAATAGAGGCACGCATCGTTTTAACTAATTCATAGGGGGCACAAAATTCGTTGATATGACGAGCATCAACAAAAACAGAGCCGTTGCGTTCGACTTTAGTACCTAAACGATTAAGTAACTTAATGGTGGTATCAATATCTTTTAGCTTAGGAACATTGGTTAATTCTACTGGCTCTTCGGCAAGGATAGCAGCGAACAGAATTGGTAGTGCAGCATTTTTTGCGCCTGAAATAGTGACCTCACCGGATAAGCAGGTAGGCCCTTGTACTCTAAATTTATCCATCTGTAGAACTCTCTTTTTTATTTTGCTGTACGCTGTATACCTACTGAATTAAAGCCCGCTGAGTTTACGATCCCTTTTCCACTCTTCAGGTGTGTAGGCTTTAATAGATAAAGCGTGAATACGATTATCTGCGATATATTCCATCAAAGGGGCATAAATGGTTTGTTGTTGTTTCACTCTGCTCATTCCTTCAAACATCGCGCCAACAACCACAACCTGAAAATGACTGCCATCACCATTAACAATGACTTCATCTAAAGATAGGGTATCCATTAATACTTGTTTGATTTCATTTGTATCCATAATTGCTCAATCTCAACGTTAAAATAATAATCAGTTGCCTATCCTAATAGAATCCGGCCTACTCTTAAACCATGAAAAACCCCCTTAATGATAAAAGTATCAATAAGGGGGATTTTTTTATTGCTTTATCGGGAAAAGCATTAAGCAATATTCATAATTTCATCAAGATCATAGAGTGTGATTAGCGTTTGAAAGCGCTCACTAACACCTTGAATAACACATTGACGATCAAGTGCTTCCATTTCGGCCTTTAGATGGACAAAAAGTGCTAATCCGGTTGAGTCAATATGATCAAGTTGAGAAATATCGATGATATTAATATCAGCTAATAACGCTTTACGTTGTTGCCAAACTGGCAATAACGTTTCTCTATCTAGCGTTCCTTGGAAAGAGAGTATTTCACCCTCTTTTTGCCAATTTAACGAAGCTGACATACTATTTTTTCTCATCTAATGTAATCGGTGTTTTGGCACTAATTTCTAATTGCTTAGTTAAACCATCAACCCCTTTCGCACTTAAAATATCAGACCACTCATTTTGTTTGGTGGTGATCATGCTAACGCCTTCGGCAATCATATCATAGGCTTGCCATTCACCCGTTTTACTGTTCTTGCGCCATTGAAAATCAAGGCGTACTGGTGGTCGACCATTTTTATCAATAATAGTGACACGAATAGTCAGGTTTGATTTATCCGCAAAAGGTTTAGCGGGTTCTATGCGATATTCTTGCCCTTCATACATTGCTAATGCTTGACCATATACTTGTGCAAGATAATCTTTAAAAGCGGCAAAGTAAGCATCACGCTGAGCCGGCGTTGCATTACGATAATAAGGCCCTAACACTAATGCTCCAGCATATTTGATATGTACATAAGGTAACAACTCTTGTTGAACAATCTCACGTAACAGTTCTGGATTTTTACGGATTTCTGGTTGCTCGGTTTTTAATTTATCAAAGGTTTTTTGCGCGGCATCTTCCATCAATGCATAAGGATTGGTTTTATCGACCGCCATCGCAAAAGGTGTTATCACCAATAATGCGACCATTAATAAGCGTTTAAACATACTCTCGCTTCCTCTTGGGATTATATTTCAGTAAATACGATGTATTAAATAAGCCACACCGTAAGCGAATGATCATTAAGGTAATGCTGGTTGTTCGGTTTGCGTTTTTGAGTCAGAGGTTGTTTTTCCATCTCCGTCACCGGTTTTATAAAGGAACTGACCAATCAAATCTTCAAGCACCATGGCTGAATGGGTATTGGTAATTCTGCCACCATCCTTTAGAAAATCAGAACCTAAATCTTCATCATAAAAGCCGAGATTTAAGGCCAAAAACTGTTCACCTAATAAACCTGATGTGCGAATAGAAAGAGAACTGCTGTCAGGAATATGGTCATAAATGTTTAAAATATCGAGAGCAACTTCAGGACGATAGTTACCTTCCATCTCTTCTTTTAAGGTAATAGAGGCAACGCGACCAATAACCACCCCACCGATTTTAACCGGTGAACGCTCTTTTAAACCACCAATATTACCAAAACTTGCGTAGACACGATAAGTAGGTTGATTACCCACTTCTTTAATATCAGCCACTTTTAAGCTTAAAAAGACAACCGCTATCAGTGCAATAACAACAAATAAACCAACCCAAACTTCAATTTTTTTACTTTGCATGACTTAATTCCCAAACATCAGTGCAGTTAGCACAAAATCTAAACCTAATACGGCTAACGATGAATGAACAACGGTACGCGTTGTTGCTCTGCTAATCCCTTCCGATGTTGGGATTGCGTCATATCCGTTAAACAGCGCTATCCAAGTCACGGTAATGGCAAACACGACACTCTTAATAAAACAATTCACTAAGTCTTTTTGCCACTCAACCGCACCTTGCATTGATGCCCAGAAAAAGCCTTCATCAATGCCTTTCCAATCCACGCCGACAATAGCACCACCCCAGATCCCCACCGCAACAAAGATCAGTGAAAGTAATGGCATACTAATAAACCCGGCCCAAAAACGTGGCGCAACCACTCGTCTAAGAGGGTCGACAGCCATCATTTCTAAACTGGATATCTGCTCTGTTGCTTTCATTAAACCTATTTCTGCGGTCAGTGCAGAGCCTGCGCGTCCAGCAAATAATAGTGCCGTCACCACAGGGCCTAACTCTCGTAACAAAGAAAGCGCTACCATCATACCTAGGCTCGCTTCCGCACTAAATGTCGTCAGTACTAGATAGCCCTGTAAACCAAGAACCATGCCAATAAAAAGTCCAGAAACCATAATGATCAGTAGCGACTGAACACCAACACTGTACAGTTGCTTCATTAATAATGGCCACTGCTTACGAAACTCAGGCTTACCGATCAATGCTCGAAATAGCATGATGCCGGCTCTACCAAAAGTCGCAAAAATCGACAGTGATCGCGCGCCTAACCGCGCTAGTAAATTAACCACGTACTAATTACCTCGTCCTAATAGATCATCCTGATAGTTCCCCGCAGGAAAACGGAAAGGTACAGGTCCATCAGCAATACCATCTAAAAACTGTCTTACTTGTCTGTCTGGATTTTCCTGTAGCTCTTTTGCACTTCCCTGAGCAATGATTTTCTGTTCTGCAATAATATATGCATAATCGGCAATACTCAGTACTTCAGGGACATCATGAGACACCACCACACAAGTGACCCCTAATGCATGGTTTAATTCATCAATCAGTTTTACTAATACCCCCATGGTAATGGGATCTTGTCCAACGAATGGCTCGTCAAACATGATTAAATCTGGATCAAGGGCTATCGCTCTTGCTAAAGCGGCTCTGCGCGCCATTCCCCCCGATAATTCAGATGGCATTAAATTAGCTGCCCCTCTTAACCCTACCGCTTCTAACTTCATCATCACGGTAGTGTGAATTAACGCCTCGGGTAAATTAGTATGCTCTCTTAATGGGAAGGCGACATTTTCAAATACATTCATATCAGTAAAAAGGGCGCCTGATTGAAAAAGCATACTCATTTTTTTTCTTGACTGATATAAAGCAGAGCGTGATAACTTAGGAATATTGTCACCATCAAACCAAATATCACCACTATCAGGCAGAATTTGTCCCCCCATCAAGCGTAATAAGGTGGTTTTACCTATCCCTGAAGGCCCCATTATTGCAGTCACTTTTCCTCTAGGCACATCCAGATTGATTTGCGAAAAAATCTTTCTGCTACCGCGAGTAAAGTTCATATTGCGCACTTCAATTAAATTGTCTGGTTGTGCGTTCATGAATAAAACGTCCTTAAGCCTGTCTGCATAAACAAAATTTATACGCTATTTTGGCAGGTCATTGTCAATGTTACAAAGAAATCACCACTATTTAGCAATTTATTGCACGGTTGATTTTACTTTTCGTGCTTGGCTAGTCAAAATATGGTGAATTAGCAAAACCTTTTGACAATAATGTTTTTTATCAGCCCTGTCTTATTGGTTTTTTCTTTATTTTTCACTCATTGTTGGAAAACTGATGGCATGTTGATTACTTTGTCTCTTCTCATTGTTGGGTTGATGTTATTAGTCTATGCATCAGACCGACTGGTGTATGGTGCAAGTGTGTTTGCTCAATCATTAAAGCTCCCTCCTGCCGTTATCGGTATTGTTATTGTGGGATTGGGCACTTCATTGCCAGAGCTTTTTGTTGCAACCGACGCGGCCATCCACAATTTACCCGAGATAGCGATAGGTACAGCAATAGGATCTTCATTAACGAATCTGCTACTGATTGCTGGGATTGGAGCAATGATTTATCCCATGAATATCCAATCTGCGGTACTAAAAAAAGAACTTCCTTTGATGATTATAGTCATCTTATTAGCAGGACTGGTGGTTTCTAATGGTCATCTAGGGTTGAGAGAAGGCTGTTTACTTTTTTTCATCGGCTTCGCCTCTCTTTTTCTAATGATAAAAATGCTCCATAAAACCCTAACACAAGTGCGCCATGTGTTACCGCTAGAGACACTTTCACGTTTTGAATTACAAACTAATCCACGTAATTCTGTTGCCCTATTTTGGGTGGTAATTGCATTACTGATAATCCCTGTTGCAACAAGAATGATCATTGATAATGTTTTTATCATCATGCAACAGTATCATCTCAGCAGTTTTTTAGTTGGACTAACCTTGCTATCTATTGGCACCAGTTTACCTGAATTAGCAACGACCGTTGTGGCAGCCTTAAGACGTGAAAATGAACTGGCTCTAGGCAATATTATTGGCGCTAATATTTTTAATCTCACCTTTGTGCTAGGCATGCCCGCATTACTCTCTCCTAGCACATTTAATATGCAAGCATTCTATTTTAGTTTTACTGTGCTGGTGGTCGCGGGCCTACTTTTCTCACTCTTTTCATTGGGGCGCAAACAGCGGCTAAACCGTGGAAAGGGGATTTTCTTATTAGTTTGTTTTATTGTTTATATTACGGTGTTGTGCGTTGCACATTCTCTCTTAACCTAAAATAAATGGTACAAAAAAATGACCGGATTTGATTTTCAGCAAGCAGGTAAAAAGGTTCTTCAAATTGAACAAGAAGGATTAGCTGAGTTAGCACAATATATCAATGACGATTTTTCTCTTGCCTGTGAAAAAATCTTTCACTGTCAGGGAAGAGTGATTGTTATGGGCATGGGAAAATCAGGTCATATTGGGCATAAAATTGCCGCCACCTTTGCCAGTACCGGCACCCCTTCTTTTTTTGTTCACCCCGGTGAAGCCAGTCATGGCGATTTAGGTATGGTGACAGAAAAAGACATTGTGCTGGCAATTTCAAATTCAGGTGAAGCCAGTGAAATTCTCGCCCTTATCCCTGTCCTCAAGCGTAAACAGATCCTTTTAATTTGTATGACACGCTCACCTCAAAGTACAATGGGGAAAGCTGCTGATATTCATCTTTGTATAAAAGTCCCTAAAGAAGCTTGTCCGTTAGGTTTAGCCCCTACCACCAGCACGACGGCAACACTGGTGATGGGAGATGCCTTAGCTATCGCTTTATTGCGCGCTCGAGGTTTTACGGCGGAAGACTTTGCACTATCGCATCCCGGTGGTGCATTGGGGCGTAAATTATTGCTTCATGTCAGTGATTTAATGAATAAAGATGATGATATTCCACGCGTCAGCAAAGAAGCGACATTACGCGAAGCACTGGTAGAGATCACCCGTAAAAAATTAGGTATGACCGTTATCTGTGATGATAATATGTTGATTAACGGTATTTTTACTGATGGTGATTTGCGTCGTATCTTTGATTTAGGTATTGATCTTAATAATGCCAAAATATCAGATGTAATGACGAAAGGCGGAATTCGCATTTCCCCAGATAGCTTAGCAGTAGAAGCGCTTAATTTAATGCAAGCAAAACATATCACTTCACTGTTAGTCACTGAACCAGATAGTGATATTTTATTAGGTGTTTTACATATGCACGATTTATTGCAAGCTGGGGTTGTTTAAGCTTGTTATGCGTTCATAAGGATAAAGATGAATACAATGATAGAGACCTGCTACGGTGCAGTAAGTAAGCAAATAATGCAAAAAGCAGAAAAAGTCCAATTGCTGATTTGCGATGTTGATGGTGTGATGTCTGACGGACTTATTTATATGGGCAATAACGGTGAAGAGTTGAAAGCGTTTAATGTCCGTGATGGCTATGGCATTCGTTGTTTACTTACATCGGGTATTGAGGTCGCTATCATTACGGGTCGTCAATCTAAGCTTTTAGAAGATAGAGCCAAAACACTTGGCATTACATATCTTTACCAAGGACAGCATAATAAGCTTTTGGCGTATCAACAACTGTTAGATACACTAAACCTTAAACCAGAACAGACAGCCTATATTGGCGATGATCTGATTGATTTACCGGTAATGGAAAAAGTAGGACTGTCAGTTGCCGTTGCTGATGCCCATCCATTACTCACACCTCGTGCCGACTATGTTACCCATATTTTAGGTGGACGCGGTGCAGTACGAGAATTATGTGATTTGATCCTATTAGCCCAAGGTCGACTTGAAGAAGCTAAAGGTTTATCGATTTAAACGTATAACGACACAGAATGAATAAATTAAAATCCTGGTTTACCCTGATTTTAGCCATTATTGCTCTTGGGCTGATTGGCTGGAACTATACTAACAATACTGAGCTTGATGATGGAAAGATTGTTGAAGATGGTCAACCCACCTACCAATCTAAATCATCAATATCCTTTGTTTATGAACCAACAGGTATACTGGGATATAAACTAGTTGCTGATGATGTCAAAAACTATGCTCAGCAAAAGTTTACATGGTTTACTAATCCTGTCTTAACGACTTATTCGCCGACAGGAGATGCAACATGGACAGTGCGTGCAAATAAAGCCAAACTGACAAACAGTAAAATGCTCTATCTTTATGGCGACGTTCAAATTGATAGTTTAACTGATGACTCCCAACTTCAGCGGATCAGCACAGAAAATGCTATCGCAGATCTGGATACACAAGATGTTTCCTCTGATGATGAAGTGACTATTATCGGCGTCGGACTGAAATCAGTCGGCTTAAAAATGCGAGGCAATCTGCGTGAAAAACGTGCAGAGCTGATTGAACAGGTGAACACCTATTATGAGATCCCTAATGAATCGAAAAATCCGTAATACACTAATTATCAGTACGTTATTCTCAATAAGTGTCCCAGTTATGGCACTTAAAGATGATACACAACAACCTATTGTTGTTAATTCCGAGAAACAGTCACTTAATTTAGAAAAAAACATTACCACTTTCACACAAAATGTTGTGGTAAAACAAGGCTCTATTGATATAAGAGCTGATAAAGTAGTGGTTACACGCCCTGGTGGCGATTCTAAAAAAATCGTGATTGAAGCTTTTGGTAACCCTGTGACATTCTATCAGTTACAAGATGATGGTAAACCAATCAAAGGTCGTGGTGATAAAATGACCTATGAGATGGACAAAGAGCTGGTGACCTTAACAGGTAAGGCTTATCTTGAACAATTAGACAGTAATATCACCGGTGATAAAATCACTTATCTCGTACCGACACAACAAATGGAAGCATTTAGCGGTAAGGGAAAACAAGTCACCACCGTTTTACTCCCTTCTCAGTTACAAGAGAAAGGTCCCGGTGTTAACAACAAAGGTAAGTAACACTTTATGGCGCTGTTAAAAGCTGAAAATTTAGCAAAAGCATACAAAGGGCGCACCGTTGTCGGTGATGTGAGCCTCAATGTTAACTCCGGTGAGATTGTTGGCTTACTTGGCCCTAACGGTGCGGGGAAAACCACCACCTTTTATATGGTGGTAGGTATTGTCGCCCGTGATGCGGGTAGCATTACTATCGACGATGAAGATATTACCTTACTCCCGTTACATGAGCGTGCGCGTAAGGGTATTGGTTATTTGCCACAAGAAGCCTCTATTTTTAGACGCTTAAGCGTTTATGACAATATCATGGGAATTTTAGAAATACGCCATGATTTAACGGCCGAACAACGAAAAGATCGTGCAGAAGAGCTACTTGAAGAGTTTAATGTCAGTCACTTACGTAATAGTTTAGGGCAATCTTTATCAGGGGGTGAACGCCGTCGTGTAGAGATAGCACGGGCGCTAGCGGCAAATCCTAAATTTATTTTATTGGATGAGCCTTTTGCCGGTGTTGACCCTATTTCCGTTTTAGATATTAAGAAAATTATCCAACATCTACGCGATTATGGCTTGGGCGTATTAATTACCGACCATAATGTACGCGAAACCTTAGATGTGTGTGAACGTGCTTATATCGTCAGTCAAGGACACCTTATTGCCCATGGTTCACCAGAAGAAATTTTGGCAAATGAGCAAGTTAAACGTGTTTACTTAGGTGAAGGCTTCCGCCTGTGATCTGAGTGACACTTTTATTTCGTCACGGATGACAACATAAGAGGATCCATCGCATCACTATGAAACAAAGTCTGCAACTTCGTCTTAGTCAGCAATTGGCCATGACGCCACAGCTCCAACAGGCTATTCGTTTGTTGCAACTTTCTACGCTTGAATTACAACAAGAAATTCAACAAGCCCTTGAATCTAACCCATTGCTTGAACAAGAAGACGATCAAGCGGATGTAACGCATTCTGATAGCTCATTAACACAAGAGAGTGATGATAGTACACCAGACAATGAGCGTGATAATGAGGTGTTAGATACCCTAGATGCACTAGAGCAAAAGGAGATGCCTGACGATCTTCCTCTCGATACCCAATGGGAAGAAATTTACACCGCAGGCACCCCTTCAGGCACCAGTAATGATTATGCGGCTGATGAATTACCACTCTATCAAGGTGAAACCACGGCTTCACTGCAAGATTACCTTACTTGGCAAGCTGACCTAACACCTTTTACTGATACTGATCGTGCTATCGCGACAAGCATTATTGATGCTGTCGATGAAACAGGATATTTAACAGTTTCAACAGATGACATTCTTGCCGGAATGGGTGATGATGAGTTAGAGCTTGATGAGATTGAAGCGGTATTAAAGCGTATTCAACGCTTTGATCCCGTAGGTGTCGCAGCCAGAGACTTAAAAGAGTGTCTGTTAATTCAATTGTCGACATTTCCAACTAATACACCTTATTTGAAAGAGACTCAACTTGTTATTGAGCACTATTTAGCGTTATTAGGTAATCGTGATTTTCGCCAATTAATGCGTCACACTAAGCTACGTGAAGAGACATTAAAAGTAGTAATTGAGACCATTCAATCTCTTGATCCAAAACCGGGTTTAAGTATTGATACAGAGGAATCACAGTATGTTATTCCTGATGTACTGGTAAAAAAATCAGGAGAACACTGGCAAGTTGAGTTAAATACGGATAGCATTCCCCGCCTACGCATAAATGAGACTTATGCAGCGCTTGGGCAATCAGCTCAAAACGAAAGCGATGGGAAATTTATTCGTGACAATTTACAAGAGGCTAAATGGCTGATAAAAAGCTTAGAAAGCCGTAATGAGACATTATTAAAAGTCGCTCATTGCATTGTTGACACACAGCAGGCGTTTTTCGAATTCGGTGAAGAGCATATGAAACCCCTTGTTTTGGCCGATATTGCAGAACAGGTTGAGATGCACGAGTCCACCATTTCTCGCGTTACAACGCAAAAATATTTGCATTGTCCTCGGGGAATTTTCGAATTGAAGTATTTTTTCTCAAGCCACGTAAATACTGATAACGGAGGTGAAGCCTCTTCAACAGCAATTCGGGCTTTAGTGAAGAAACTAATCGCAGCAGAAAACCCAGCGAAACCACTAAGTGATAGTAAACTGGCAAATATGCTCGCCGAGCTTGGTATACAGGTTGCTCGACGAACTGTTGCGAAATATAGAGAGTCATTATCCATCCCGCCTTCAAATCAACGTAAAGAGTTGGTTTGAGCATAATTGAGAAGGAAGACACTATGGAACTTCAAATCACTGGTCATAATATTGAATTAACTGATGCTCTGCGTGATACCGTCAAAGCAAAAAGCGCTAAATTACCTCAGTTCTTTGACAAAATTAATAACGTCCAAGTTATCCTCAAAGTCGAAAAAGTGACTAAAATTGCGGAAGCGACGATTCAAGTAAATGGCGGTGAATTACATGCCTCTGCGGAAGCAGAAGATATGTACGCAGCAATTGATGGATTAATGGATAAACTGGCTCGTCAATTAACCAAACACAAAGATAAACTGAGACAACATTAATTCATTTCCCATTGTAAAATGGGAATACAATCGGCGATGTTAGGGTGTTATTGATGTCGCGTTTGTTCAATTAAAAACAGCGCCTAAATAATCCGCTAACAAAAACCAGATGTCACTCTGTGGCATCTGGTTTGCTGGTCTAAGTGAATAAGACAATGAACAACGATACAAAGATGAATATTAGCGACGTACTTACTCTGGCATGTACACATAACAATGTGCATTGCACAAGTAAAAAACGCGCGTTAGAAATTATCAGTGAGAATGCAGCTCAAGCACTGAATTTACCAGAGACACTGATTTTTGAGGCTTTATTAACGCGTGAAAAAGTCGGTACAACAGGGATTGGGGGTGGATTGGCTATCCCTCATGGGCGTATTGAAAGTGATGAAACTGAAAAAGTTGTTGGTGTGTTTCTTCACCTAAGCGAGCCTATTGCCTTCGACGCTATTGATAATCAACCTGTCGATTTGTTGTTTGCATTACTCGTTCCTGCAACACAATGTAAGGAACATTTACACACACTGTCTTTGATTGCAAAACAGTTGGCTGACAAAAATTTATGTCGCCGACTACGCTCCGCACAAAGTGATGAAGAGCTTTATCAGATTATCACAGAATAAACCTAATGGGTTTGGGTTTATCAGGACGCGAATAGCATACAGTGGAATGATATTCATCACTGGGAAATTAAGGGGAGCTACCTCATGGTGCTGATGATAGTCAGCGGACGCTCTGGTTCAGGTAAGTCAGTCGCTTTGCGTGCGCTTGAGGACATGGGATTTTATTGCGTTGATAACTTACCTGTCGATCTGTTACCGGAGCTTGCGAAAACACTGGCTGAGCGTGATGCTGCCGCTGCCGCAGTCAGTATTGACGTACGTAATATGCCAGAATCACCGGAGATTTTCGAAAAGGCGCTGGAAAGTTTACCCGCGGAATATTCTCCACAACTGTTATTTTTAGATGCTGATAGAAATACGCTGATCCGCCGTTATAGTGATACTCGACGCCTACACCCTCTTTCAACGAAAAACCTCTCGCTAGAAATGGCGATTGATACAGAGAGTGATCTACTCGAACCTTTACGATCACGGGCTGATCTGATTATTGATACCTCAGAGATGTCAGTGCATGAATTAGCCGAAATGCTACGTACTCGCTTACTCGGTAAACGTGAACGCGAATTGACCATGGTATTTGAGTCTTTCGGTTTTAAACATGGTATTCCTATCGATGCTGATTATGTCTTTGATGTACGATTTTTACCTAATCCCCACTGGGATCCCAAATTACGCCCAATGACGGGGTTAGATCGTCCAGTCGCAGCCTTCCTCGATCGCCATACCGAAGTGCATAACTTTATTTATCAAACAAGAAGTTATCTAGAACTTTGGCTACCGATGTTAGAGACGAATAATCGTAGTTACCTAACTGTTGCTATTGGTTGTACTGGCGGCAAACATCGTTCTGTTTACGTGGCTGAACAACTGGCTGACTATTTCCGCTCTAGAGGGAAAAACGTACAATCACGCCATAGAACACTTGAAAAGCGCAAATGACCCAATATCGACGCGTAGCGATAAAAAACCGTTTAGGCATGCATGCAAGGCCTGCCATGAAATTGTTTGATTTGGTCAATACATTTCAATCAACGGTGACGTTACGTAACCATGAGGGCGTTGAGGCGCAAGCAGATAGTGTGATTGCGATGTTGATGTTAGATTCCGAACAAGGCAGTCACATCGATATAGAAGCCAGTGGCTGTGATGAAAAAGAAGCGATTGATGCGATTATTGCATTATTTGAATCAGGGTTTGATGAAGATTAATTCTAATTAAAAACAATAGATTAGCATTTCTTAACAAAAATCCCAGAAAGAGACTGTGATCACTGCCTCTTTCTTTTTGCTACAGAACCGCCTATTATCTTACATAGAGTTTAACAACACCCCCACCTAATCCGTGGGGGTGTTGTTTTGCATTGGAACAAATTGGAGTGTGGTATGACAAAGCCAACAATTATCATCAATGAACTTGATGCAGAACGTTTAGATTCATTACTAGAGCAACCTGCCTTTGCAGACAGCCCAATTGCAGAAGCTTTAAATGAAGAGTTAGATCGTGCTGACATTGTTACACCAGCTGATATCCCTGCTAACATCGTCACCATGAACAGCAAAGTCCGCTTTATGGACTTAAAAAATAATGAAGAGCGTATTCGTACTTTAGTTTACCCTGCTTCATTAAAAGATAGTGCGACTGAATTATCAGTCATGGCGCCAATGGGGGCTGCACTATTAGGTTTAGCTATCAATGATGAGATCAGTTGGCAGCTTCCTAATGGCCTTGAAACTAAGGTCAAAGTATTAGAAATTCTCTACCAACCTGAAGCTGCTGGTGAATTACACCGTTAAGCAATGCTGAAGGTTCGCGTGTTATTTTTTATCTTATTAACGCAATAAAATACAAGTAAGCGCGATATCTCAGCCCACTTATGGGCTGAGATTAAAGGTAAGGTGCTACTGACCTGCGATACTCATTTCTGGTAATAGTAGCGATCCACACTGAATATTACTGCGGGTTTCAATATCATCACCTATTGTGGCAATATTCGCCCACATCTCTTTCAAGTTACCGGCAATAGTCACTTCACTCACTGGATACTGAATTTCACCATTTTCGACCCAGAAACCGCTCGCACCACGGGAATAATCCCCCGTCACAGTGCTAACCCCTTGTCCCATTAATTCAGTGACCACAAGCCCTGTGCCCATTTCTTTTAACAACTCATCAAAGGAGAGACCTTGCCCTGGGATACGCCAGTTATGAATGCCCCCCGCATGTCCATTGCTTTTTAACCCTAATTTTCTTGCGGAATAGCTAGTAAGGAGCCACTCTTGCAGTACCCCATCTTTAATAATATCTGCATCTGATGTGCGTACCCCTTCACTATCAAAAGGCGTTGATGCTAATCCCCCCACAATATGTGGACGCTCTTGAATATTTAACCATTGAGGGAAAATCTGTTTTCCTAAGCTATCTAACAAACAAGATGACTCACGGTAGATCATGCTACCACTGATGGCTGCCACTAAATGACCGAAGATCCCCGTTGCTACTTCCGCTGAGAAAAGAACAGGCGCTTTCATGGTGGATAATTTACGGGGAGCTAGACGAGATAAGGTACGGCGTGCACACTCTTGTCCTACCCATTCAGGAGATTGTAACGCCTCAAAACGGCGACTAATGGTATAGGCATAATCGCGCTCCATATCCTCACCCTCACGAGCGATAACGCAACTCGACATTGAATAACGAGATGAAGAGTAGCTTTTTAATAAACCAAGGCTGTTACCAAAGACACGAGTTCCACTATGACTATTAAAGCTTCCTCCTTCGGTATTGACGATACGGCTATCACTGTCTAATGCAGCTTGCTCCGCTCGAGACGCCAGCTCAATCGCTTTATCTGCTGTTATGTCTGTTGGGTGGTAGAGATCAAGAAAAGGGGCATCGAAGGCTAACAGGGCTTTATCAGCAGGCCCTGCATAAGGATCAACAGAAGTGTAGCGCGCAATATCTACTGCCGCTTGTACTGCACGTTTAATCGCATCAGGACTTAAATCTGTAGAAGATGCACTCCCTTTACGTTGTTGCTGATAGACGGTGATCCCTAATGCACCATCACTATTAAATTCAACATTTTCTACTTCACCATAGCGTGTACTAACGCTTATGCCTGTTGATTTATTAATTGCAACTTCTGCACCGTCACACTGTTTTGCGGCGATCTCCAGTGCAAGAGAAACTGCCTCTTCCAGCTGTTTTACCTGATCTGTATTATTCATTGAGAACCATTTTCCTAAGGAGAACATCACTTTTTACTTATTTTTGCTAAAGTAAATCAATTGACAGGTGGTCAACAAGCGATTTTCCCAGTTACAATAGAAGATATATGAATGTTATCACCCGTCGGGCTTTTGGTCATTCACCAAATCACACTCCCGGCTTACTCTGCAACAGGAATTTTTATTATGGCAAAGCAGCCAGAAGAGTGGCACTACCTCAATCCTGAATTTGACAATACACCGTTAGAAGAGGAAGAAGAGGAAGAGATCATTTGGGTCAGCAAAAGTGAAATTAAACGTGATGCTGAAGCGTTAAAGAAATTAGGCACCGAACTTGTTGAGTTAAGTGCTCAAGAGCTTGAACGTGTTCCTCTTGATGAAAAACTACTCGCTTCAATTAAATTGGCGCAAAAGGTACAACGCGAAGCGCGTCGTCGCCAAATTCAATATATCGGTAAGTTACTCCGTAATGTTGATGAAGAGCCGATCCGCCAAGCACTAGATAAACTAAAAAATCGCCATAATCAGCAAATTTTAGTGTTACATAAACTAGAAGATCTGCGTACACGTCTGATTGACGGTGGTAATGAAGTGATTGAGGAAGTGGTAGCGCTTTATCCTATGGCCGATCGCCAGCAATTACGCACACTTATTCGTAATGCTAAAAAAGAGAAAGAAGCCAATAAACCGCCAAAATCATTCCGCTTATTGTTTCAATATCTAAAAGATCTCTCAGAGTCAGCTTAACGACTGATGCTCCTGAAAACGCAGTGCTAAATCATGATATCACTGCGGTTTTCAGGATACCTTGTAATACTTATGGGCTTTCAGCTAACTCTACTTAGCTTTTTTATGTTCACAATGAAAGCGAAATAGGTCTTTACCCAGCGTCTCTTGCGCTTCTTGCATTATCTCAATAATGGGCTGGAAGGTGCGGGAATGATGCGGTGCATGTCTGAAAACAATATTAACAGGCAATTCAATTTCTCCTGTTAATACATCCCATAACGCATCAAGATTATTACCAAATGCTTCATCCAATTGAAATTGCTGAGCAAACTGATGATAAAAAGCATCTCGATCCGCCAATGTGCTGAAATCAAAAATAATCTGTTTCATTAAGGTGCAACTCTTTGCATGGTACGGTAATGATCGGTGGTTAAATAAATTAATCCATCATTAGAATATAGCAGGCGATCGCTACCACGATGTCCACATTGATAATTGACATCTGCTTCAAACCATTGACGCCCTGCTTCTTCAGGTAACTGTTTTTCACGGTTCATAAAGCGATCACCACCAATCGCCCGTCCTGGTAAAACGTCACATAAATTGCCCGCTTTCGCATTCCAACCTTTAGCTCGAGCCTCTTTTTTGCTGATATAAAAATCAGGTAAGCGAGCGTGTTGTTGCAAATAATCAGCCACTTTATTGGCTTGTGTCTTTTCATCAATTGCTAAAGGACGTTGAGACTCAGGCTGACTGATTGAACTCTTTGACGATGTAGATGTTGTTGATGTAGGAGGCGCTGTTGCTGGTATCTGCGTTTCAGGTACTAATCCTTTATACAGAACAAAAAATAAAACAGCCACAACAATAAGAACAGGGAATAGACGTTTGCCCATAAATAGCTCCATTTACTCACTTAAATAGAAACTCCATCATAGCGATGGAGTTTTATTGGGGTAATTTGTATAAATAGATAACAATAACAACTGTTAAGCAGTACCACCAACGGTTAACTTATCCAATTTCAGTGTCGGTTGCCCAACCCCTACTGGTAAGCTTTGCCCCTCTTTGCCACACACCCCGACACCTTTATCTAATGCGAGATCATTACCCACCATAGAAACTTGTTGCATCGCTTCAATACCTGAACCTATCAAGGTTGCGCCTTTAATTGGTTTAGTAATTTTACCCTTTTCAATTAAATAGGCTTCTGAAGTTGAGAAAACAAACTTACCGGAGGTAATATCAACTTGCCCACCACCAAAGTTTGGCGCATAAATACCGCGATCGACACTGACGATGATCTCTTCAGGAGAAGATTTACCCGCAAGCATATAGGTGTTGGTCATACGTGGCATTGGCAAATGTGCATAGGATTCACGACGCCCATTGCCCGTCGGTTTTACCCCCATTAAACGCGCATTCATCTTATCTTGCATATAGCCTTTTAAGATGCCATTTTCGATTAATACGTTGTATTGGCCTGGTACGCCTTCATCATCAATCGCCACGGAGCCTCGTCGGCCTTCAATTGAACCATCATCCACGATAGTACATAACTCAGAAGTCACCTTATCGCCAATACGCCCAGAGAATACCGATGTTTGACGACGATTAAAATCACCTTCTAAACCATGTCCAACAGCTTCATGTAATAAAACACCGGGCCATCCGGCGCCTAAAACCACAGGCATTGTACCTGCCGGTGCAGCAATAGCCGATAAATTAACTAATGCCATGCGTACCGCTTCACGGGCATAAGTCGCTGCATGGGTTTCGCCATTTTCTTTAGTCAGAAAATAATCATAACCAAAACGACCACCGCCACCACTTGAACCACGTTCACGTTTACCGTCATCTTCGACCAGTACGCTTACTGAAAGACGTACAAGAGGACGCACATCCGCCGCTAAAGTACCATCCGTTGCAGCAACTAACACATGCTCATACACTCCCGTTAATGAGGCATTGACTTGTTTAACACGTTTATCTTCAGCCCGTGCCACACGATCAACGTCATGTAATAGTGCTATTTTTTCTTCACGAGACAAACTTTGTAATGGATCATTTAGGTTGTATAACGGAGTATGTTGAATAGCACCCAGTGTATGGATCTGCCCATTGCCTTGTGCTTGCACAATACTACGCGCAGCATGAGCACTTTGGTTAAGTGCGTTGAGTGTTAATTGGTCTGCATAAGCAAAACCTGTTTTTTCACCATAAATCGCTCTAACGCCAACCCCTTGGTCAATATTGTAAGAGCCATCTTTAATTATCTGATCATCTAATATCCATGCTTCGTGGTAGCTTGATTGAAAATAAAGATCACCATAATCAATTTGACGCTGTGCAAGCTGCTCTAGTGTCGATGCTAAATCATCTAAACTCAGGTTGTTCGCTTCCAACAGACTTTCGCTGACAACAGCTAAACTCATAATTCTTTTTTATCCTTAACTTTTTTTATTAAGTGTGTCAGTTTCGGGCGAAAGCGATTATGTTTCACAACCCGTATCTGTTCACGCATACCTTCTAAACTATCGACTCGAATATTGAGCGTTAGGGCACTGACCGCATCAGGGTTCTTTTTCAATACTTTCCCCCAACCATCCACTGCCATTGTATGACCCCATGTGCGACGAGCATCATGGGTACCGACTTGAGCCGGTGCCAAAATAATACACTGATTTTCAATAGCCCGCGCGCGTAACAATGGCTCCCAGTGCGCTTTACCCGTTAAACGAGTAAAGGCTGCCGGTACAGAAATAATTTCAGCACCTTTTTCTCTTAATGCTTGGAAAAGACCGGGAAAACGTAAATCATAACAAATCGTTAAACCTAATTTACCCACAGGTGTATCCACTACAGTCAAGCGTTCACCACGTTGATAAATGGCTGATTCATTATATTCGCCTTGTTCATCATCAATGTTCACATCAAACATATGAATTTTGTCATAACGAGCGCGGATCACCCCTTCATCATCAAAAACTAAACTACTACTGGTGATCTGCTCAGGAGAATCTCGGCTAATCAATGGCATTGAACCCACTAAGATCCACACCTTATAGCGCTGCGCCATATTAGCAATCGCATCTTGTAATGGCCCTTTCCCCTGAATTTCAGCATGTTTATGATAATCTTTTGCGCTGGAGAAAAGTAATGCATTTTCAGGCGTTAATACAAGCTTGACTGAATCGGGGAGTTGCTTAATCTGTTGCTCTATTTGCGCCAGATTATTTTTTATATTTTTTCCGCTACAAAGCTGCAAAAGTGCGACATTAACTTTTTTCATAACGCCTGATCCTCCTTAAGTTGACGCAGTACTTCGTCAATCTTGGGTTGTTCTACCGTTCCGGTAACATGATAACGTATAACTGAAATCTTACTCCAAAGTGGCCCCAGTACTTTTGAAGCTGCAAATACAGCAGCACCAGCGATGGGGTTAATAGCAAATGCGGTAGCAACGCCTACTGTAGCTGATATTTCAGGAGTTACCACTACTTGTAAGTCCATTTTACGCGCCAACAGATCCACTTGACCTTTTATAGCAATATCGGCAATAACACCATCTACAGCAACGCTTTTCGCGTTTAAAACACCTTGTTTAACCGTCAAATCACCTTTAATGGAATCATACTCAAAATTATCACTAAAAGTATCTCTAAAGTCGAATTGCAACTTACGTAACAGGGCATCAAAACTGACTAGACGTAATAATTTTCCCGCTTGCCCAACATCCACCTTTTCAATACGCCCTTTTCCAAGAGAAGCATTCACTTCACCATTGAGTGTTTTTAGATCAAAATTCCAAGGGGTATTGTGCCACTGCAGTGAGAAATCTGCCGTAAGTGGTGACTGAACAATCGGAATGATATAACCAAAGTAAGCCGCCATTTCATCGACTTCCGGTGCCGTTAGTTTACCTGCCAACTTAGTGATACTGTTGCCTAAACTATCTTCTGACCACACACCACTCACAGATAGCTCGCCACTGCTATTTTTAAGCTTACCTGCAGTTAACAATAATGCTCCGTCACGAGGCTGTATTGCACCTTCAATATTCCCTAGTAATAATCCATTCACCCAACACTCTTGGCAGGCGAAATTGATAGCAGGAATATCTTTAAGTGAAAATTGAACTGCTTTTTTGGCATCAGGCACATTTGCCATTTTTAAGGATTTATTTTCTTCTGTTGGGCTAGCGCCATTAAAATAGAGATAGGTAATATTCACCTGCCAAGGTTGTGCCGTATTGGGTACAAATAAGTCACCTCGTAACTCACTCCCTGAGAAGGATAATTTTACGCCATCATCAGCACGCATAATTTCTGTTTGTGGCGCAATCCATTGCTGACCAGCAAAATTAAGTTCAGGCAAACTAATATGAATATTGGTAGGGAAACGTATTGCGTTTTCAGAAGGGGCTAATGATGAAAAAGCCATTAAAGTAGGTAGCCATTTATCGCCTTGCAATCCCTGCAATGTAATAGTCAATCGTGATTGATCATTTAATTGAGGTAGTGTGAGCGAGGAAGAGACTAAATTACCTTGTAATAGACGTAATGGTTCACCTAACGCCCATTCACTATTTAATGACCACTGATCTTGTGCATCGGCACTAACGTTAAGTTTTTCACTATTCCCTTTTGCTGAAATCACAATGGGGGAAGCGTTTTTAAAATCATCGGTACTTGGCGCAGCTAACTGACTTTGTAGCGCATTCACTTGTCCGGTCAGATCCACTTGATAATTGACATCCGCTGTTTCTGGAATATTAACACTTACCGCGCCATGCCAAGGTAAAAAACCGCTTAATTTATGTTGTATATCATTAGGTAATCCCTTAATTTTCCCGATATCCCATTGTCCTTTTAGATCAACACCAACTTGATAAGCATCCCGTTGATCACCACCAGCAAAAGAAAATGTCAGAGGTTGACCAAACCAATTCGCGGTTAAAGTATCGCTCTCTAATTTATCATTATGGTAACGAAATTGTCCCGTAACACCTTCTAGGGTGGTATCCATAAAGGCTAATGTGACATCGTTATTGTTTAAGTTTACCTGACCAGAAGCGACCACCTGCTCGCCATCAAAAGGAATGTCGAGATGCAAACTCCCGTTAATTTTTCCAGCCACTTTTAGTATTTCAAGTGTATGACCAATCGTTGCCATTTGCGAAGCTAGAAAATACTCTTTTAAATCATCACCCGTGGCTTCAATATCTGCATCAATAACAATTTTTTCTTTGTTATAGTCCTCAATAATCGCCGTCAAGTTTTTAGCGGTGGCTTTACCAACCTGAACATTATCAGAGGACATCCATAAGCCGTTATTCTTAAAATTAAGATTAACATTAAGATCAAACAGTGCCGGCCATTCACTATCATATTTGAAGGTCGCCTGTTTTACTGGGGCATAGACTTGAAACCAACCATTATGTTGTTCAAAAGGGAAATCCCGCGGATCACCATGAAAAATAAACGTACCGTTTTTAACGTTTCCGGCAATAATCGCGTCAGAGAGATATTGTGTTAAATCTTTACCGACATATTTTTCAGGTAAATAGCGCCATGTCTCACCGGCATCGGTCACATTCACTCCCGAAAGAATAGACAGTTGTTGATGCTCTCCTTGTTTTTGATAACGAAAATCACCGGCAACCCAAGCGGAGGTGGCTTTTATATCAATTCCTTGACTCCATAACGACAGAGAATCTCCCTGATGCTGCCAGTAAACCGTACCAGTGCCTTTTTCTATATTAAGTGGCGCTTTAAAAAGCCCAGCAGTATCAATTTCACTGTTATTAAGTGCAAAATTAAGCGCTCCTTGCTGTAATGTGCCCTTTAAATGACCATTAAAATGTGCCACAGAAGGGATTTCTTGCCAGCGTTTCCAAGCAACATTTTGCCAACTGATATCAATGGCACTACGTTTAAAATCATCGGGGGCTAAATCAAGAGCAAATGAGTCGACCATGCCAGAAAATTGACGATACTGCCATTGACGCACGACATCAGGCGTTAAAAAAGAGAACAAAGGCAATAACGCAGATAACCGTTCTAATTCAATATTTTTAGCACGGATACGCCAAGCTTCATCCTGTTGTTTTTCTTTAGGTTGATAAAGTACCGCTAAATAACCATCTGGCCATTCATCACCATCCATCGTTATTTTTCGGGTATAAGGGATATCAGCAAGCCAGCCATTTTCTTGGCGTCTCATACGTAGAATTAAATCTTCTACCTTTAATACATGTGTGCGCCCTTCATTACGCCAATCCATTTCACCTTGATGGATTTGTAACTGGCTACCCGTGATCCGCCCATTGCTGATCTCTATCCAATTAGATAGGCTGGCTTTCGCTTCACCAAGACCACTGTTACTTTTAACCCATTGGCTTAACCAAGGGGAAATATCAACCTCATCAGCGGTGACAAACACCTGTCCTTTATCCAGTGCCCCCTGCTTTTTCGTATAGAGATCAAGACGTACTTTTAGTCCACCATAGTGATTTATTGGGGTATCTAAAGTAACTTCCCCTTGCGCGCGATGGCGGTTTTTCTGATTTAGCCACATTAATTCGGGAATATGGAGCGTGCTAGTGTCACCAGAAGGTGATAAAAACACGAAACGGCTATCAACCAATTTAAATCGGTCAAATTGTTTTAAGAAAATGGAAGAGATATCATCGGGTTCAGTGAAGGTAATATCACCATTTTGCCCAGTAAAAATAGGTTTTTTATAATTTACAGCTAACTGTTCAAAGGTTAATTCACGAAAATAGAGTTGAAAATGAAGCAGTGAACGCCAAACATCAAAAGAGAAAGTGATCTGTTCAGCACTCACTTCAACACTGTTATTATCAATATACAGCCCAGTAATTTGGATATCAGGGCCAAAGTTTTGCCATTCTCCTTTCACCTGTGTCATGGTGACTGGGCTATTGAACTGTTTAGATAAATAGGTTTCAATTTCAGGGCGATAATTATCTAAACGAGGCAGAAAATAACGAAATCCACTTAATACTACGGCGAAAATAATCAGGCAAAAAAGGGTTATCAATAATAAAGATTTAGACAGCCGCTTCATTTAGTCTCCTTTCTGCCATCATATTTATTAGCAAGGCGAATCCATTACATCATCACCACATCAAACTGCTCCTGACTATAGAGTAGCTCAGTTTGCACTTTGACTTGCTTCCCAACAAAAATTTCCACTTCGGCTAAAGCATGTGATTCATCACCTTTTAGTGCTTCCACAACAGCGGGGGCGGCATAAACCAAAAAGCGATCTGCGTCTATGGTTTTATGAACACGAACAATTTCTCGTAATATTTCATAACATACCGTTTCAACTGATTTTACTGTACCACGGCCTTGGCAAGTAGGACAGTCATCACAAAGTACATGCTCGAGACTTTCACGGGTTCGTTTACGTGTCATCTCAACCAAACCTAATTGTGAAAAACCATTGATGGTCGTTTTCACGCGATCTTTGCTCAATGCTTGTTCTAAGGAAGCTAATACTCTACGGCGATGATCTTCATTACTCATATCAATAAAATCAATAATGATAATGCCGCCTAAATTACGTAATCTCAGTTGCCGCGCTATCGCCTGACTCGCCTCAACATTGGTATTAAAAATCGTCTCTTCTAAATTACGATGACCAACAAAAGCGCCCGTATTGATATCAATCGTTGTCATTGCTTCGGTTTGGTCGATAATCAGATAGCCTCCTGATTTTAACTCGACCTTTCGCTCTAACGCGCGCTGAATTTCACTTTCAACCCCGTAGAGATCGAAAATAGGTTGATTACCTTGGTGTAATTCAAGTTTAGCGGTTAATTCAGGAATATATTCACCAATAAACTCCTGTAATTGATGATAAGTTAATTTAGAGTCAACCCGAATGCTATCTAATTCAGCCCCTGCAAAATCACGTAAAATACGTTGTGCTAAAGCGAGCTCACCATAAATTTGAATACGCGTTTTATTTCTTTTTTTACGCTCAATGATTTTATTCCATAGGCGCTTTAAAAAAGCAGCATCTTGTTTTATTTCATGTTCGCCGACACCTTCAGCGGCAGTGCGAATAATAAACCCGCCATTTTCATCACAATACTCTTCTACCAAGCGTTTTAAGCGCTCACGTTCTTCTTCACTTTCAATACGTTGTGAAACACCCACATGAGAAGCCCCCGGCATAAACACCAAGTAACGTGATGGTAATGTGATATCTGTTGTAAGACGTGCCCCTTTTGTACCTAGAGGATCTTTCACCACTTGTACAATCAAGTCCTGACCTTGATGTACAAGTTGCGCAATATCACGAACATTAAATTTTTTCTGCTCTTCACCCGCGATACATTCCGTGTGAGGCATAATATCAGAAGCATGTAAAAAAGCGGCTTTCTCAAGCCCAATGTCAATAAATGCAGCTTGCATCCCAGGTAATACACGACTTACCCGACCTTTGTAGATGTTTCCGACAAGACCTCGTTTGGCTTCTCTTTCAACGTGGATCTCTTGTAGTATGCCCCCGCTGATATAGGCCACTCGGGTTTCAGAGGGAGTCACATTCACTAATAGCTCTGCTGTCATGAAATCTCCTTATCATTCGCTAGAGACAAAAATTGAGCTATCAATGCTTCGGTTTCAACAAGCGGTAAGCCGACAACAGCATGATAGCTACCCTCAATCCGTTGTACAAAACGGCCTCCTTTTCCCTGAATACCGTAAGCGCCAGCTTTATCCATTGGCTCTCCCGTTTCAATATACGCACTAATTTCACTTTCTGTCATCTTTCTAAAAGTCACATCCGTGACAACTAATTGGCTTATTGTTCGGGTTTTATCTGAAATAGCAATCGCCGTCATCACTTGGTGGGTTGCACCTGAAAGATTACTTAGCATTTGTGCTGCATGCGCTTTATCTCGTGGTTTTTCCAGAATACGACCTGCTTGAACCACGATAGTATCAGAGCCTAATACCGGATAGTCATTTGTCGCTTGACGTACCCCCTCTTGAGATTTCTCCCTCGCCAAACGGATAACATAATCTTCTGGTGCTTCACCTTGTTGCCAAATTTCATCAATTGCCGGTGTAATGGTGCTAAATTGAACATCCAACAGTGACAGAAGCTCTCGCCTTCTGGGGGAACTCGATGCAAGGTAAAGAGTGATCACAATAATATCCTCATGACGGTGACACAAAAATACCGTCATGATCCAGAGAGGTTAATGAACTGAAAACTGGTGACGGACTTTGCGAAGCAAAAAATAAAGCCATGGCCAAAGAATACCACTGACTGGACTATTCCAGAATACTTGTGGGTGAAAAGTCACGGGAGAAAGCAAAAATTCTGCCCAAAATACAGTAAGATCAACCACACCAATCGCTAACATTACCACTAATGCCTGTTGCCATAACGCTAAGTTACAAAATAATTGATATTTAAAGGCGATAACATAACTTACTAGGGTATAAGCCAACGCATTTACGCCTAATGTTGTCCCTTGCACTAAATCCATGCTCATCCCAAGAACAAATGCTGTTCCAACGCTAATACGATGAGGTAATGACGTTATCCAATAAATCAGAAACAACACCGGCCAAATAGGGCGATAAACTTCTAGTTGCTCAGGCCAAGGCATAATTTGTAACACCAAAGCTATTAGAAACGAGAGCCAAATAATCCAACGCCCACGGCTACGATAAGGATTGATTGTCACTATCTACCTCGATTCGTATTAGGTTGAGGTTTATTGTTTTCCGTTGGTGGTACTGGTGCTATATCACTTGGGGTGGCGCTATTTTCCGTTGGCTCTTGTGACATAGAACGAGGCAGTGGTGGCCCCGCTTGTTCATAGTTAGGCAGTACCTGTGGCATTAATTGCATCAAACGTTCATTGGCAGCACGGTAAACCTCTGAAGGTAACGGTGGCGCTTGTTTCTTCTCTGAGGCGTTCCATAATAGCAACAGATAACGTAAACGTTGTAATTCAGCAGAAGGTCGCACATTAATCACCGAATAAGCACGTTGATTATCGACTTTTACCGAAGAAACAACCCCAACAGGATAACCTTCAGGAAAGCGTCCCCCTAATCCTGAGGTGACTAACACATCCCCTACACGAATATCGATATTCGCAGGTAGTGCCTCTAACAGTAGATCATCCGCACACCCAGCCCCTGAGGCAATAACGCGAATATCATTGCGTAATACTTGTACCGGTAATGCATGAGAGGTATCACAAATTAACAGTACTCGGCTGGTTAACTCACTTACGGCAATAACTTGTCCAACAACGCCTTTATCACTAATAACAGGCTGACCTTCATACACCCCATCATTAGTGCCTTTGTCTATCACCACTTGATCTCGATAAGGCGTACTATTACCAGACAACACTTGTGTTACCGTCATTTGCTCATTTTGACGTAAAGGTGAACCAAGTAATTCTCGTAAGCGGGCATTTTCTTGTTTAAATTGTTCCAGTAGCTGACTTTCACCACTGCGAACAAGAAGCTCTTTTCTTAGCGCTTGATTTTCAAATTGTAAACGTTCGCGAGTTGCAAAGGTTTCAGAGAGTTGATCAAGGAAACGACGAGGCCCATTTGCAAGAAAATAGAAAGGACTCACAGCAGTATCCAAATACTGACGGACTTTTGAAAAAGCACCTATGCGATTATCAGCAATTAACAACGATATCGCGATAATCACAGCGATTATTAATCTTAGTTGCAGGGAAGGCCCCCGACTAAAAATAGGCTTCATAAACTCTAAGATCACTCACACGGAGAAGTAAAAGAACAGGTGTTAATATTGTTATATTGTGATTAAGGGGGAATCCTTTCTCCCTTACTCGCACAATAATATTAATCTTCGCTAAATAGATCGCCACCGTGCATATCGATCATTTCTAATGCTTTACCACCACCACGAGCCACACAGGTAAGCGGATCTTCAGCCACAATAACAGGAATACCTGTTTCTTCCATTAATAAACGGTCTAAGTTACGTAACAGTGCCCCACCACCCGTTAAGACCATACCTCGTTCTGAAATATCAGAAGCAAGCTCTGGCGGACACTGTTCTAAGGCAACCATCACAGCACTTACAATACCTGTTAATGGCTCTTGTAAGGCTTCGAGGATCTCATTGGAATTTAAAGTAAAGCTACGTGGTACCCCTTCCGCTAAATTACGTCCACGTACTTCAATCTCATTTAATTCGTCTGAAGGATAAGCCGAGCCAATATCATGCTTAATACGCTCAGCGGTTGCTTCACCGATCAACGAACCGTAGTTACGACGTACATAGTTAATGATAGCTTCATCAAAACGGTCTCCCCCAATACGTACAGAAGAGGAATAAACCACACCATTTAATGAGATAACCGCAACTTCTGTAGTCCCACCACCAATATCAACGACCATTGAACCCGTCGCTTCAGATACCGGTAAACCTGCACCAATTGCAGCAGACATAGGTTCTTCAATTAAAAAGACTTCGCGAGCACCCGCACTAAGTGCCGACTCGCGGATAGCCCTACGCTCAACTTGTGTCGCACCAACAGGTACACACACTAATACACGAGGGCTTGGACGCATAAAGCTGTTGTTATGAACCTGTTTTATGAAGTGTTGAAGCATTTTTTCGGTTACATAAAAATCAGCAATAACACCGTCTTTCATTGGACGAATAGCTGCGATATTCCCAGGTGTACGCCCTAGCATCTGTTTGGCTTCATGCCCGACGGCTGCAACACTTTTTGATGTACCTGCGCGATCTTGGCGGATCGCAACTACAGAAGGTTCATCGAGAACAATACCTTGTCCTTTGACATAAATCAGGGTATTGGCGGTACCCAAGTCAATAGACAGATCGTTGGAAAACATGCCACGAAATTTTTTAAACATACGAAAGGATAATCCTGCAAGCCGGGACGGAAAAATCCGTCTACTCTACCAACCACAATAAGCAGCGACAAGGCGCGATCCGCTACTTAGTTAAAAGTGGACACGTGAATAATCATAAAGGCACAATATTCTACGTTACTTTTCCCAATTGGAGCAGAAAAAAACTGCATAAAAATGGGCTAATTAAAACGATTAACGCATAAATTCGATCCTACGTAAGATTTATTTGACTTAATCACAATACAAATCACGTAGATATCGACAAAGAAAAATCTTACTTGGTTGCCACACTGTGACACAAAAGTAAGGGTTCAAGTTCAAATAAAATTTATTCATTTAATTATTCACATCAGCAATATCTATTTTCGATAACATTTACCCCATCATTTGATGAAGATAGCGATCATCATACTCATCTTGATGGTGGCCAAAACAACCTATTAGCTTAATTTCAATAAACGAAGATAAATGTTATTTTTGGCCCAATCGTAAAATATTTTAAGTATCAACTCACAACAAAAATGTAAAACTCAGAATAATCTCTGCTTAAATGAACATAGAACCCATCGTTTATACACTAAAAAGCGTTAATTTGTCTCATTATTACACGAGATATTGTGCACAATCACAACGCTTGCTAAAAAATCACCTATCATGACAGAAACGGATAGCAATAAGAGGTCATCATGAAAGCATTATTAGTCGAACAACACAGCGATAAACTTAGCGCCGGCGTCCAACATATCGATGAATCACAACTCCCTATTCATGAGGTCATTGTTGATGTCCACTACTCGACACTAAACTACAAAGATGGCTTAGCCATAACAGGTAAAGGAAAAATTCTACGCCAATTTCCAATGGTTCCCGGTATCGATTTTTCAGGAGTGGTTCACCATACAGAAGATCCCCGCTTTCATATTGGACAACATGTGTTACTAACCGGTTGGGGGGTAGGTGAAAACCACTGGGGCGGTTTAGCACAAAAAGCGGGCGTTAAAGGTGATTGGTTAACGGCGCTGCCTGAAGGACTGTCGTTAAAAAATGCCATGATCATTGGTACAGCTGGTTTTACTGCCATGCTTTGTGTGATGGCGTTAGAACAAGGTGGCATAACACCCGATAGTGGTGAGATTTTGGTTACAGGTGCCAGCGGTGGTGTCGGTAGCACCGCAATTAGTTTATTAACCGCACTTGGCTATCAGGTTACCGCTCTCAGTGGCAGAGCCAGCAATCACGATTATTTACGTAAACTAGGTGCCGAGCATATTATCACCCGTGAAGCATTTGAGGCTGCGGGTAAAGCGTTAGATAAACAGCGTTGGGCAGGCGCTATTGATACTGTAGGTGGACAAATCCTTGCCAATATCTTGTCACAAACACATTACAATGGCACCGTTGCCGCCTGTGGATTAGCAGGAGGATATACGTTACCTACTACAGTCATGCCATTTATTTTACGCAATGTTCGTCTGCAAGGTATCGATTCCGTCTATTATCCAGCAGAAAAACGCGCTCAAGTATGGCAACGTTTACTGCAGCTATTGCCTGATACATTTTATCAGCAAACAGTAACCGAAATTACACTTGATGAGGTGCCACGCTATGCTCAGATGATAATGGATAATCAAGTAACAGGTAGAACCTTAGTTAAGTTGTAATTATTTATCATGATTTTGAGCTAATTTCTGGCATTAAACAGATTAATTTAATGCCAGATTATTGCGTTTTTAATATTAAGCCTGGTTAGCAATGTGATCTAGATCACATTTATAACATATATTATCGATCTAGCTCAAAGAAGCGTAGATTTCCTGTCACATCAATAAATAACGTCATGTTATGATTATTTTTTAAACTTCTGTTTATTTTACTTTCTTGGTTTTACAATCTTGTAAAAACTTTTAACTTTTCATCAAAATAATCCCATCTTTCCCTGATTAGACCAGTATTTTGCTGTTATCTTCTGTGAAATGTCTATAATGTCGGACTTTGTGATTTGTATCGTAACATTCGATACAATAAAAGATGACAAAACGAAAAGCACAGGTTATTTTGTCATTTCGTTGACGAATTGACGGAGATAGAAGCATAATGTCGGAAAATTTTCATATTTTGCTCCTGAATGGTCCGAACTTAAACCTGCTTGGCACTAGAGAGCCGGAAACTTACGGACACCTAACTCTGAATGATATTGTTCAAAGTTTGTCAGCGGATGCTCAAGCATTAAATGTGAAACTGACTCATTTTCAATCAAATGCTGAACATGAGCTAATAAATAAAATTCATGCGGCGCGGGGAAATGTTGATTATATTCTTATCAACCCTGCAGCATTTACGCACACCAGTGTTGCACTGCGTGATGCATTATTAGGGGTGAATATTCCATTTATTGAAATTCACCTATCCAATGTCTACAGTCGGGAACCTTTCCGTCACCACTCTTATCTTTCTGATATCGCAACTGGCGTAATCTGTGGATTAGGTGCTGAAGGGTATCGATTTGCTTTACAGGCAGCGGTCAACCGCTTGTCTTAATAAAAAACATCAAAAGAGTACGGAATCAACTCATGGATATTCGTAAAATTAAAAAACTGATCGAGCTAGTCGAAGAGTCTGGCATTTCTGAACTGGAAATTTCTGAAGGTGAAGAGTCAGTACGCATCAGTCGCAACTCTGGCGTTCAGGGTCAAATGGCTCCTCAGCAATATTTTGCGGCACCAGCAGCACCTCAACCTGCATTAGCAGCTGCTGTGGCACCTGTAGCACCAGAAACACCAGCGGCTACAGCAACGCAAGAAATTAGCGGCCATGTTGTTCGCTCACCAATGGTAGGTACCTTCTATCGTTCACCAAGTCCAGAAGCAAAAGTCTTTGTTGAAGTGGGTCAGCAAGTCAATGTTGGCGATACACTGTGTATCGTTGAAGCAATGAAAATGATGAACCAAATCGAATCTGATAAAGCGGGCGTTGTTAAATCTATCCTTTGCCAAGATGGCGATACTATTGAGTTTGACGATCCACTCTTTGTCATCGAATAACGAGGCAGGCCCATGCTAGAAAAAATCCTCATTGCCAACCGTGGTGAAATTGCACTGCGTATCCTAAGAGCTTGTAAGGAACTTGGGATCAAAGCAGTCGCCGTTCACTCCACGGCAGACCGTGATTTAAAACACGTTCTGCTGGCAGACGAGACTATCTGTATTGGTCCCGCTGCTTCAGCAAAAAGTTACTTAAATATTCCGGCAATTATTGCCGCGGCAGAGATAAGTGGCGCGCAAGCCATTCACCCAGGATATGGCTTCCTGTCTGAAAATGCCGATTTTGCCGAACAAGTTGAACGCTCAGGCTTTATTTTTATTGGCCCTAAAGCGGAAACCATTCGCCTAATGGGTGATAAAGTTTCCGCTATTGAAGCGATGAAAAAAGCCGGTGTTCCTTGTGTACCAGGTTCAGATGGCCCATTAGGTAACGATACAGCCAAAAATATCGAAATCGCCAAACGCATTGGTTACCCTGTTATCATCAAAGCATCAGGTGGTGGCGGTGGTCGCGGTATGCGTGTTGTTCGCTCAGAAAAAGACTTAGCGCAAGCAATCTCCATGACCCGTGCGGAAGCCAAAGCGGCATTTAGCAACGATATGGTCTATATGGAAAAATACCTTGAAAATCCACGCCACGTCGAAATTCAGGTGATGGCCGATGGACAAGGTAATGCTATCTATTTAGCTGAACGTGACTGCTCAATGCAACGTCGCCACCAAAAAGTGGTTGAAGAAGCACCAGCACCGGGTATTACCCCTGAGATCCGTAAAAATATCGGTGAACGCTGTGCAAATGCGTGTATTGAAATTGGCTACCGCGGTGCGGGTACGTTTGAATTCCTCTATGAAAATGGCGAATTCTACTTTATCGAAATGAATACCCGTATTCAGGTTGAACACCCTGTTACTGAGATGATCACCGGTGTTGACCTTATCAAAGAGCAACTGCGTATTGCATCAGGCTTACCATTATCGGTCACGCAAGATCAAATTCACGTTCATGGACATGCTATTGAGTGCCGTATCAACGCAGAAGATCCAAAAACCTTCTTGCCAAGCCCGGGAACCATCACTCGTTTCCACTCACCAGGCGGATTTGGTGTACGTTGGGAATCACATATTTACGCAGGTTACACCGTTCCACCACACTATGATTCAATGATTGGTAAATTGATCACTTACGGTGAAACACGTGAAATTGCGATTTCTCGTATGAAAAATGCGTTGGCAGAACTTATTATTGACGGCATTAAAACCAATATTGAGCTACACCAATTCATTATGAATGATGAGCAATTCCAAAAAGGTGGCACTAATATTCACTACCTAGAAAAACGCCTAGGTTTAACTGAAAATTAATCTTTTTAGCTTATTAGTAAAAGGCATAGTTTATCGACTATGCCTTTTTTATTCGACTAAATAGTCTATTAAATAACCAAATAAGTTCCTGCAGCACACTTAACCGCCAATCAATTCCTCATCATTTGATGCCACCAATAAGTTTATGATCAATTTTCACTGAATCACCTCTCACTTTCCCGTACAATCCTTCCCATTCGTTTTAATCCTATAAAGATTGGGAGAACAGATGGACAAGCGTTTTGTTCAGGCCCACAAAGAAGCCCTCTTGGCCTTAGTGCTTACTTTTATCTACTTATTGGGTTGGTTACTTACTGCCTATTTACCCGATAATAGTGTGGGACTAACCGGCCTACCGGTTTGGTTTGAGCTTTCATGCCTATTTTTGCCTGTGCTATTTTTTTTACTGTGCTATCTGATGGTACGCTATTTTTTCAAAGATATGCCGTTAGGAGATGAGCATGACAATGCAAACTGAGGTTATCGTGCCACTGGTTGGCTATCTCTTATTGGTCTTCCTATTATCCGCATACGCATATCGTAAACGTGAAAAAGGGCAATTTCTTAACGAGTATTTTCTTGGTAACCGCTCTATGGGTGGATTTGTCCTTGCAATGACCATCACGGCAACCTATGTCAGTGCTAGCTCTTTTATTGGTGGACCAGGCGCGGCTTACAAATACGGCATTGGTTGGGTACTTCTTTCGATGATCCAGCTCCCCGCGATTTGGCTCTCCCTCGGGGTACTAGGTAAAAAATTTGCTATTTTGGCGCGTCGTTATAACGCCGTCACCCTAAATGATATGCTCTATGCTCGCTACCAAAGTCGCTTTTTAGTCTGGTTTGCCAGCTTAAGTCTACTGGTAGCTTTTGTTGGTGCCATGACCGTACAATTTATTGGTGGTGCTCGCTTATTAGAAACCGCTGCGGGTATTCCCTATGAATTTGGTTTGCTGATATTTGGTATCTCAATCGCATTATATACAGCGATAGGTGGATTTAGAGCTAGTGTATTAAATGATGCCTTACAAGGCCTTGTGATGTTATTGGGCACCTTTATTTTGCTTTTTGCCATTATCTACAAGGCGGGTGGTTTAGATATTGCAATACAAAAACTAAATGCTATCGATCCTGCCCTTACCTCTCCTCATGGTGCTGACGGCATTTTAACTGGCCCCTTTATGGCGTCATTTTGGGTATTGGTCTGTTTTGGGGTTATCGGCCTTCCCCATACTGCAGTGCGCTGTATCTCTTATAAAGACAGCAAAGCCATGCACAGAGGGATCATCATCGGCACCATCGTGATGGCGTTATTAATGTTTGGTATGCACTTTGCGGGCGCATTAGGTCGGGCAATCATTCCTGATCTCACCGTGCCAGATCAAGTTATTCCAACCTTAATGGTTGATGTATTACCGCCTTTTGCTGCCGGTATATTTTTAGCGGCACCGATGGCAGCCATCATGTCAACGATTAACGCACAACTGCTACAATCATCAGCGACATTGGTCAAAGATCTCTATCTCAATCTCGCGCCTCATGCCATAAACAATGAAAAACGCATTGCGCGTTTATCTAGCCTATCTACTTTGATTTTAGGGATCTTATTGCTATTTGCTGCATGGAACCCGCCATCAATGATAATTTGGCTCAATTTACTTGCCTTTGGTGGACTACAAGCGGTTTTCTTATGGCCTCTAGTACTTGGCCTTTACTGGAACAAAGCAAACCGTTATGGCGCGATTGCGGGCATGATAACCGGTGCCACACTCTATGCTACACTGGCAACATTTAATATCCAGATTGCTGGATTTCATCCTATTATTCCTGCGCTGTTATTGAGCTTAGTGGCCTTTCTTGTCGCAAATAGGTTTGGAGAACAAACCTTGCCTCAATCTGCTCCATTACAGTAAACTTGTTTTTAAAAGAGATTAATTATGCCTTGGATACAATTAAGACTAAATGCCACCTCAGAAAACGCCGAAGCCATTGGTGATGAGTTGGTTGAAAGTGGCGCGGTATCAGTAACCTTTCAAGATAGCCACGATACCCCTATTTTTGAGCCATTACCGGGAGAAACTCGCCTCTGGGGTGATACCGATGTTATTGGCTTATATGATGCAGAAACCGATATGAGTATCATCGTGGCTATGTTAGAAAACACGGCGGTGCTGGGTAAAGGATTTGTACATAAAATCGAACAGTTAGAAGATAAAGATTGGGAGCGCGAATGGATGGATAACTTCCACCCTATGCGCTTTGGCGAACGTTTATGGATTTGCCCAAGCTGGCGTGAAGTGCCTGATCCTAACGCTGTAAATGTCATGCTCGATCCAGGTCTGGCATTTGGTACTGGTACTCACCCAACCACCTCTTTATGTCTACAATGGCTCGATGGTTTAGATCTCGCAGGTAAAACCGTTATCGACTTTGGTTGTGGCTCTGGTATTTTAGCCATTGCAGCATTAAAACTGGGGGCTGCGAAAGCGATAGGTATCGATATCGACCCACAAGCTATCCAAGCAAGTCGCGACAATGCGCAACGTAACGGTGTCGCTGATGCACTGACGCTATACCTTGCTAAAGACCAACCAGACAATCTCAGTGCCGATGTAGTGGTCGCCAATATCTTAGCTGGCCCATTACGTGAATTAGCACCTATTATCAGCACACTGCCACGTCAAGGGGGTCATTTAGGTCTTTCCGGTATTCTTGCCACACAAGCTGACAGTGTTGCACAAGCTTATCAAGAACAATTTACTTTAGATCCTGTGGCTGAAAAAGAAGAGTGGTGTCGTATTACCGGAGTGAAAAAATAACACAGGTTAAATATTAAACAATTTGCGATAATATTAAACAGTTAAAGTTTCACTTAATGATTATTTATCAGGCATTAATCACAATTTTGCCTGATAAATATCACCTTGTTGCTTGAGTTTGTTACTTCTCTATATTTAAATTTAAAATTTTAGAAAAACAGTAACATTTTGTTTTTATTGACTAAATAATCTATTTATAAAAAATCAAGTATAAAAAAGTAACTTTTTTTCGCGATTTGGTTAAACTTTGTCCTTTCATATCTGGTAAAAAATGCGTAATATACGCGCCCTTGCAGTCACAGTTTGGCCCTCTTTTCATCTATGCGAATCGGACAGTATCAGTTAAAAAATTGCCTCATTGCAGCTCCAATGGCTGGCGTTACAGACCGACCTTTTCGGTCACTTTGCTATGACATGGGTGCGGGGATGACAGTTTCTGAAATGCTTTCTTCTAATCCTCAGGTTTGGAAGACAGACAAGTCTCGGTTACGGATGGTACATAGCGATGAATTGGGGATCCGCTCCGTACAAATTGCGGGAAGTGACCCTGTTGATATGGCTACAGCTGCGAAAATAAACGTAGAAGGTGGCGCTCAGATTATCGACATTAATATGGGTTGTCCGGCAAAAAAGGTGAATAAAAAGTTAGCAGGCTCGGCATTGCTGCGTTATCCGGATTTAGTCGCAGAGATCCTTTCTGCGGTGGTCAATGCGGTTGATGTACCTGTTACACTCAAGATCCGTACAGGATGGTCACCTGATGAACGAAACTGTGTAGAGATTGCCAAATTGGCTGAAGATTGTGGTATTGCGGCTCTCACCATTCATGGACGTACGCGCGAGTGTTTGTTCAAAGGTGAAGCTGAATACGACAGTATTCGGACAGTTAAGCAGAGTGTCTCTATTCCCATTATTGCGAATGGAGACATAACTGACCCGCTAAAAGCCAGAGCAGTGCTTGACTACACTGGAGCCGATGCTTTAATGATCGGTCGCGCTGCTCAGGGAAGACCCTGGATCTTTCGGGAAATCCAGCACTATCTGGACACAGGTGAACTGTTGCCTCCTCTGCCGATTGCAAAGGTGCAACAAATAATGCAAAAGCATGTGCGTGAATTGCACGACTTTTACGGTCAAGGCAAAGGAACTCGCATTGCACGCAAGCATGTCTCTTGGTATCTCAAGGAACATGCCCCTGATGACCAGTTTCGGCGCTCCTTCAACGCCATAGAGGATGCCAGCGAACAGCTGGAGGCGTTGGAAGCATATTTCGAAAATTTTTTGCGTAAATAAATAAAAGAGCTGACAGAACTATGTTCGAACAACGCGTAAATTCAGACGTACTAACCGTTGCCACTGTAAATTCACAAGATCAGGTAACCCAAAAACCTTTACGTGACTCAGTTAAACAAGCACTGAAGAACTATTTTGCTCAATTAAACGGTCAAGATGTTAATGACTTATATGAGCTGGTATTGGCTGAAGTTGAACAGCCATTGTTGGACATGGTGATGCAATACACCCGTGGTAACCAAACACGTGCTGCGCAAATGATGGGCATTAACCGTGGCACACTGCGTAAGAAACTGAAAAAATACGGCATGAACTGATCCTAGTCAGTTAACAGGCTGTTTTAAAAGGCACTATAGTCATTGGCTATAGTGCCTTTTTTTTTAAATGACTACACCAATGACTACACCGTATTTTCCATTGTTTAAATCATCAGGCGATAAGATATGTACCATAGCGTAGCCTATACCCTTATAGTTTTAGAGCAAGCTATCAAGGAACCTGTAGCTCTAAATGATGAAGATAAAAAATATCTGAAAGCCTTCAGAGTGCACTTTTACATCTTAATTTCGCCGAATTAAAATTAAGAACATTTTATAAAGACGAAAAAAAGAACCATCAAGATTCTACATTAAATAGATGCTTAGCTGGAATGAGTAAAGAATTCTCTACTATATTAGAGATTCGAAATTCACCCTATAAAAAACGAGATAAAACATTGTGCTTAATATTATGGATGTCAATAATCCACCAGTCTTAAGTCTGGCGTAAATTAATATAATTGAGAATAAAAATACGATGGGTATATTGTAAAAAAGATAGTTTATAGGTATATAGGAATCTAGTATTTCATACCTAAAAATAAAGACTGTAAATATAATTGATGTAACAATATAAACAATTTTCTTGTCCTCTTTGATAAACACATTTATTAACAGACCTCTGAATACAATCTCTTGATATAACGGGATCCCTATATACACTGGTAGATATAAAAGTACGATTTGAATAAATAATGATTTTCCTCCTGCATAAATCTGACCACCTAAATAAACATTATCAAAATCTAGCCATCTCACCAATAAAATTATTGAAAGCAAAACAATCATTGCCAACAATGAATAAAAAGAATGTTTATTAAATCTACCTAGTAGATCAATAGGTGTTAAATTTTTCTTTACAAAATTTAAAGCAAAGAGAGAAAGTGCTATACCAATTACGGCATTAATCAAAAAACCATAAAAATTCGGATAAAAATATACATCTAACCAACTATTTACAATTAAATTACTGAATGATTCACTAATAAAAAGCACTAATATAGCCAATATAAGACAAATTTCAGTTTCATTTTTTTGTTGAATTTTTTTATACATTACCACTCCATGACTTTAAATAATAATTGTTCGTTAGTATCCATAAAAAATCAGTAAAATCTTCCCACATCAGTCCAAAATTGATTAATGCTATAATGCGGATCATATATATTGTCTTGTTGCTTAATTATTTTGGTTGTTTCTTCAAATGGGCTTGGTATTTCCATTTTGCGAATGGTAAAAAAACGATAAGTTATACTTTCACCTTTACCTACAGTGTGGATATCATGCACAAAATAAGAAAAAAGGGTAGTATCAACAGGGCGAATATACCAGTGAGGATAAGATGGCATTGGCAGGTTTTGAAATGCATTGGCTCGACAGTCGCATAGCCATACTGCTCTATCCCATGCAGGATTCCAAATTTTAGGTTGCAATTGGCTTCGTTGATTATTAGGATGATTTTTAAAGTCATTTCTTAATTTTACAGCTTTATCCCATATATCATCTAACCATCCCCAGTGTTTTTTTAATATTGCTATTTTTTCTGAATATAACCCCACCTTATCGATTTGAGTTTGAGTATTGTAAGGAAAAGAGAAGATAATTTTTCGATTTTCGGAATCTTCAGATGCTTTAATTTTTGCTAACTCTAATATATATTCATAATATTTCTCACCGAGCCAAATAAAATAACTATTTAAATGATGATTTAACACCTCTATATTTACCCAGTTTTCCGGTATACCTTTTTGGTATTCTCTAACCCAGGACTTTACTGATTGTCTTGTTTTTACTAAGCTTTTAGAATTGCCTTTTACACTATCCTTCATGATAAATTGTTTTGCAACAATCGGGTTCGTTTGTTTTAATGTTAAGAGTTCAGGAAATGGAACACCTGACTTTTCAGCTGTTTCATACATTTCAATCAACGTACATAAAGATAATTCTGCACTTGGTTTTTGTTCATCGGCTTTTAACCCACCACCGACGTCTTCGCTACACCCCGGTACTAATTTCTCTTTATGATTTTCATCGTTCTTAAGCCCCGTTCGATAAACAGGTCGCCATAAACGACGCTCATGTGCAGCAATAAAATGAAGGGTTCGTTTTACACGTTTAGGAACGGCTAGAGAGTACCCTATTGATTTTTCACCCATCAAAGTACTTACTGCGGATATTTGAGGAACTAATGAAACAACAAAGTCCAACCCATCATCGGAACTGGCTGCGGTATGACGCGAACAATCAAATAATCCCATAAAAGGTATATCAACAAAAACTCCTTGATACACTAACCTATCATCGTCATCTTTTTCACAAAGATTATTTATGATTTCATCAAGAAATTTTCTTGCGATTGCCCCACCTAAATCGAAACCAAAAAGTGAAACTGAAACTAATTTAAGCGGAATTTCCCCCTCTTTTCGTGCTTTTTCAATTGATTCAATAAATTTTGATTTAGCTGTTGCTAGACGGATATCGACTCCTGATACCATCATATCTGAAATAAAAGGATTATCCCTAAGCCATGGCGCAGCTTCAACACCTGAAATACCCGTAGCCTTACTGGCACTTTTAACTGCTAACAACGCCCATTCTTTTGGACTAATAAGATTACCTTTAATATCTGACAATACTTCATACCACGATTTCCCTTTAATAAGATCTGCGCCCGCATCAGTTAATATATCGCTGGGTAAACTCTCAATATCATCACTCAACGAGGCACTACTTGAATCCATTACTGCTTGTAATTTGTCTACTGGATTATCGTTAAAAGTTGTACCTAATCCTGAAAAATAATGAGCTAGAAACTTCTTATTACTTGTGTCTTGTTCTGATGAAGGAAAAGCTCGATAAAGTTTTGCAATATTACTTAAACGGCTATCTGAAGCATCTTGTTCAATATTCCGCCCTGTACCATCAAAAAAATACCCCAAATGTAAAACTCTATCGCAGTTACCCAATTGATACTCTTCTGCTTGTTGAGCTCGGTTTGTTGCTGCAATATATTTATCTAAATTCAACTCAGCATTTAAAGTATTTGTTGACGTCAAAATATCCATTTTCTTACCTTATCAATAATTATTTATTGCGCTAACGCCCAAGCCAACTCTTCTTTTGACATACCACGTTTCCACGGCGTGATAAGTCCCTCTCCCCACCAAAGAAGTACTTCATCATTCGGTAAAAAGAATACATGCAAATTATTTTCGCCCCGTTTTCTTATGGGAAGAGGAACTGTAGTTTTTCTGGTTTCTTTTCGTAAGCCAGCATCATATTGTGCCCTTGTTGTGCTCAGCGTCCAAATAACCTCAGCAGTATCGCCACTGATTGAACCACAGCAGGTCGTTTTTCCACCATCCCCAGCATAAATATTACTGGGATCATAGGCGAAGGCATTTCCTCCTGCTACACCGTTAACGCTGAATCCAAGTATAGGTCTGTCAATTTGAGTATGAATAACCAATGACACTCCACCTTGAGGTGGTCCCCATAAAACTAACCAGACAAACCAGCTTGCCCACACTAAAAAAATAAGCAATAAGAACGCTAAGAACCTTTTTTTATATTTTGCCACTAATTGATAAGCGCCATGAATACACTGTGTTATATTCATAGCCAACGGCCTGATCTTACTTTTCATAATCACAAAGAACGCGTTGTAAACTGAACTTACCTTGGCTAACCAGCTCTAACTTTGAGGTCACAAAATCAGAAGTTAAAATTAATTTCTGGCCATCAAGATAAAGTAATGCATAGAGTTTTTTATCCTCTCCATTTCGCATCCCCGCCTCACTCGCTTTTTGTAATGCCTGTATGACTTTCTGTCGCTGAATACACGGTGGAAAATGCTGGCTCATCGGCATCTGTTGCCATTGAGCTAAAATACTCGTCACTTCTCGGTCATCATCAATTTGCTGCCAAGTCGATTCATCCAAATAAATGGTTCTGTCGTGGGTATTGGGATACGTTTTGGTGGCGACACCTGTCGGTTGCCAACCCGATAACGTCAGATGCCACCACTGAGATGTACCTGAGAACAAGTAATAGTGCCAATCAAACTGCTGGCAATGCACCAACACAGTCATAACATCACGATGATAAAATCGACTGACCACTGTTTTTTGTGTTGGTGTAACTAAGGTGCACCCCCACGCCAATTGCATTGCCAGCGGTTTGAGGTCTAATGAGGAAAAAATAACGGTGACTACGTGCGGAAACTGCGTCATTTCAGCCGCTAATTCTGTGTTGTTTTTCACCGGATATAACCATGGCCCTACCCATTTAGCTTCACGTAACTGAGGATGCTGATAAAGGGAATACAGCGAACGGGCATTTTTTTGTTGAAAAGGTTCAAAGGTGCCGTCTTCAAATGCGCCCCCTTCAATTAACAGATAAATCTTTTCCTGTGATTTGTTGGCCGTTTCAATCAGCTTTTCCATTTTTATGCTTTTCCATCTTGAACAATGCTATCGTGACCTTTTATTGCATTAAGTAGACAGGGAATACAGATAGGCGCTGATAATGCAGGAAACTGTGCCATTCTCATCGGCAGAGTGTTCGCCCCTGCAGTGGCCATTTTGGGCACTTTGCGCACATAATCTCCCGAGGTGCCATACTCAATTTTACCGTTCTCCAGCTTGAGATAACTGCCGCCCCCGTTCAGGATAATACGCTTTTTGCCCGTAAAATTGATATTTGCGGCAGAGGTAATTGTCTGTTTTTGTTCACTGAAAATATCTAAACGATTGTTTTGCGCTTGAACGGTCAATGGGCTTTCCCCTGCAATCACCCCCAGTTTTCCAGCACGGGCAAACAGCCCTAACTTATCTCCCGTGGACATCGTCATATTGCCAATAACCCCGATGCTGATATCGCCGTCAGCATTGAGGCCGACATTTTCACTGGCAGCCAGTTGGACATGTTCGCCACTGGTGAATGCCATTCCTTGTGGCGCAGAAAATAACAAGCTTTGATTTAATGGATCTAAACGTTGCTGTAACAGTTGCTTTTGGCTTTCAATATCCGCTTGTAAGGCTTTGGCTTGTTTAACCGCAAGATTAAGTTGTTCCCGCTGTTGTAACAGATGGGTGATTTCTTTGAGCGCTGCTTCCATATCCAGCACCTCGCCTTGGGCTTTTGATTGTTCATCTGCGCTGATAAACAGCCCTTTACCCGCTCGAATTGCGCCCCATTCATCGGTACGCAGTTCAGTACCTACCCCACGTATTTTCCCTTGCGCATCAACAAGATGACCTTGATTGAGTTGGGCCTTACCATACTCAGTTGCCAATTTGATGTGCGTTTTTTCCCGCTTATCTTCCATACGCAATTTATTATTCGCAGGGGTACGCAACACATTGCGAGTGTGGTTATCACGGTTAACAGGGTCAGGATGCTCTGAATCATGAAAAGCGAACGCAATATAAGGTCTATCCAAATCGCCATCGTCAAAGGCTATCGCAACTTCGGTATTGGCAATTAAAGGCGCATGCAATCCGCAGGTCTCCCCCGCATACGACTTAGCTAAGCGTAACCAGAGATAGGCGTAGCCGGATCCACTCTGATGACGGTCAAAATCCAACTTAACCCGGTAGCGTCCATGTTCATCTAGCCATGCGTAAATATCGTTGTCATTACGGCTTTCAATACGTGCAGGCAGAGTTCCGGCGATTTTTGGGCGCGAAATTTCTGCAGGACGATACGCATACTGTTCACTATATGGCATACCTTTAAGAGTCATCTGTAAAGAGGCATCACGGGCAGCGCAATACGTAATTTGGGTGATAAAAATACCGTCTTTAAGTTCGTTGATAGGGATATTCAAAATATCTAACACACTGCCAGTCGTTAGGTAAAAAGCGTTGGTCTGTAGCTCAAATTCAGCGGTGGGATTGAGCAAACGCTCTTGACGTAAACGACTATAAAATGTACCACTTTCGGCTTCGATGTTTTCCGCGTTGTCATCACCCACCTGCAAATAAGGCGGTGCATAATGGTATTCCCCCCCTAGTGTTGTGTTACTTAGCGGATGAAGTGTACTCGTTTCCATCGGTGAAAGTGCCGTGCGATAGTTATAGTCTTTCACTGTGACATTGCCAGTCACCACTTGGTGAGCCAGTTGCACAGCCCATACCGAAAGTTGCTTGTTATCATTTTGCCCTGAAGGAAGCTGATACGGTAATTGTTCACCAAATTGGTAGTTGAGTTGGCTATCGAAAAACAGCACTTTGTCATTGTCGGTCTTTGCCGAGTATTCAAGGCGGTAGCCAATCCCGACTTCAGAGAGTAACCGTTGGATAAATGCTAAGTCGGTTTCACGCCACTGGGTGATAAGCTCTCGTTCGGGGTATTGATGCTCTAATTTAAACTCATAATCCGCCCCTTCAAAACCGTGGCATTGCAGTATGTTTTCAACGACTTCAATTACGGAAGTATTTTGATAAATAGCGCTACGCTTAGTATGATTAAGTAATGCTAAACGTGGCTCAAGCAATACAGCATAGTGGGATTGATCTGCACTAGTAGATAACCATTGCAAACAGGTAATAACACCCGACACTCGCTTATTGGTATCCAAATTGAATGTCGCAGGTTTTAGCAATACCTGCTCAGGGGAAATGCTGTCTTGGGTTGAGGTAAATTCAATCTGCCATGATGAGGGAGCATTAAGTTTTTCAACTCCTTCAAATTTTAGGATCTCGATATCAAACTCCGCATCTTGAATGTCAAGCTGATAAGCTTGATGGGAAAAAAAAGCGGTTAAGGTGTCTATCATGATATTAATCCTTTAACGGTAACAATCTCAGCCAACCATCACCCAATTCAATCACGCGTGGCTTATCAGCATCTAGGTCTTCACGGTTAATCACCAGTCGCCAGGTATCTTCTGATAAATTAGGATCTCGAAACATGCCTAATACCGCGATAAATTGAGTCTCTTTTTCTAATGGTTCATCAAGGGAAACTTGTCCATCAGGCATCACCATTACAGAGGTGGCATTGAGCATATCTTTCTTGAGAATTTCATCCGATCGTGTTAATAACATTTGATATGTCGAGTTTTCAATCACCTTTTTATCTTTTAATTGATAAACCCATACCATCGTTGCAAGAGGAGTTTGATCCTCGTCAGTATTAAGCCCAGAACGAGCGACAAAATCTAAATGAAGCGTGGTGATTTTCTTATAGAGGATGGCATCCTTCATATTCACTGTCCCGTCTTTTACCGTTTGTGCAAGTCCACACCCTACCAAAACACTACATAAACAGAACATGACTATTTTTTGGCTAATTTTTTTCACAGTTCCAATTTCCTTTTATGGGTTTTATCCCTTATTTGTTCGTCCTTATGCAAAACGGTATCCCCCTTGTTCAGCTTCAGGTCGCTCTGCATGCTTAATACCGTGATAACGCCCCAAATTGACCGTCAGAAATTGGCGGTTATCACTCAATTTTCCATCTTTTAATCCTAATAGACCTGTTCGCCCTAATTGAATACGTGATGTTTTCTGCAAACGTGGCTCTGGCAATATGCTTATCGGAACAGTCAGCTTTAAGCATGCATCACTGCGGTAGCCTAAATACACGCGCAATAGCACCAGAAAATCAGTATAGAGATGCCCTCCGGGTAACCAACCTTGCGCTTCTTGGGGATGATAAGTCGTGAGGGAAATAAGAATTCGACTGGTGGTATCTTTAGCGGTTTTACCTAGCGTAGGACGGGTTGCCAATGAAACACGCTGATGACGAGCTAAGCTGGTACGTTCATCCACGGGGACTTTAACGATATCGTATTCATTAATCACAGCCTGAGTATTGGGCGCTAATAAAGAAATTAACGCTTTAACGCCTTCACTATTACGCGTGGGTAATCGCATTGTGCTAAGTAGTGCTAAAAAGCGTGATATCGGCGTGGCGATGCGCTCCGCACAGCCGGGTATACCCAAGCCAATCAATCCCAATAAGCATTGAGACGTGGCATCTGTACCCCCGGCTTCAAAAGTTGCGGGATAAGCGTATTTACGCCAAATACGGTAATATTGGGTGATAATACGGTGATTAAAAATATCCAGAAACTCCGTTAAGACTTCCGTTCCATCAACACCTTGTGCAATATCATCCAGATAACTCGTCGGTAATGGCGAATCGATGCCGTACAGCCCCAAAAAATTGGTACGAACCGTTAAGGGAAGCTCAGGTTTAGTCGAGTGTTGCTCTACCGTGCGTAGTTCACCCGCAGGAAAGCCCATGCCCGGCCAAGGACGAAAGCGTAACGGATCATCTTTAATATCATCGGTGGTGCCTAACGGTGGCGATTGAGGTGATGCTTTTTCTAGTAACTGGCAAAAACGGTAGAAATTTGCACGCCAAATCGTCGGCTCTATATGCTTTATCAGCCGGGTACGTGTTGACTGTGATTCTCTTTCCATCTCAAACGTTTTCCTGTGGGTTGCACTATAAGGGTTAATTGATTAAACAGGTGAATATCGGCATACAACGAAAAGAAGCGCTGAAGCAGCTCACCAAATAAATGGATATCCCCCTCACCGGCAAAGTTATTGCCGTTTAATGTAATTTCAATATCGACCCCACGCATCATATAGCCTTGTTCAAAACGGCGTATGAGTGTGTGTTTCACCCCTACAATGGCTTCCAATCGGCGACGATTCATTTCATCATCGGTCCAATCGTACAAAGCCAAGGTACCACGAAGCACTTCTGGGTTATCCATCATGCTTAAAAAATTAGAGCCTAGATGGCTCATCACCCGCCAGTGAAAACGATCGTTTGCAGGGGGATATAACGGGATAGTCGGTGCGGTAAGATTACGAACAGTGACGGGTACTTTACCCGCCTTTAACACACTGTCTAACACGGTGCTTTCAAGCGCTTTGCGGGGCAGTTGCCCGTTAGTACCGGTTAAGCGAATGGATAATAGCTCAGGTTTCTCGGATAGCTGAGCCAGTTCAAATTCTTTGCCTCCTAAAATAAGCCAGGTATCGTAGAGACCGGAAGGTCCTCGTTTAATCCGCGTATGAAAATAGCGTTCGGGGGCATCGTGGCGCATCATTCCTCCTCGATGACGAAAGCTACTAAACGGCACATAAGTCGGTTTACCATTTTTAATCGAGCCATGAATACTATCTACACTGTAGATTTCGGTGTGGCCATCTTGTAAGCGTAAGGGGCGAAGCAGGTATTCACTCTCCAGTGGATTAACTGTTAACGGATCACCTTCTAACGGAAAAAGATTGATGACAGGGGCGCAATGCAACCGGAAATTTTCTGTTTCGAAAGGTAAGTCTGCCGGCCAGGTTTCGCTGAGCACAATATCTATTTCAAACCAAGTTGTTGTTTCCGTAAACTTAGCGTTATCTAACCCTTGTAATGCCAAAAACATAAATTTGTGGCGAAAACTAAAGTACTCAAGCAACAACTGATAACCACTAAAGGCAGTATCTCCTTTTGGCCATAAATTATCGTCATCAGAAAAGCCCATTGGTTTAAACCAACCATCAAAGGGAATACGCTCTTCGCCTGTTTCGGCGTGACGAAGGTATATCCCATGTACTTGGCGCGTCATCGCAAGATGTAATGCAGAACTGATAGGCGCATCGGCACTAAGAAAAATCGGTAGGCTATCAAGGTAGGTTTTCGACCAATCCACTTTTTCAGGACAGGAAAAACGTAGGCGAATGGTAGAGCGTCCATTAGGCTCCGTCTGTAATTGCGCATTGGAAATTGAAAGTGGACGTAATAATAGGTCTTGAGTAGTACGATACTGGCAACGTGTCCTTTGTGCACTAATCGGTCTAGAAACGACGCCAAACCCTTTTGGCAGCATTTCTGCTTGTCGTAAATGTTGCCATTGTGGCGCAAACTCAACAATAGATAATGACGGAATAGTCCGCAAATAATGTGGCCACAGTAAACTTACCAACCCTTCTGTCAGCTCAGGGAGATCATCATCCAGTTTTTCCCGTAACCGCCCCATTAAAAAGGCGAAACCTTCAAATAAACGTTCGACATACGGGTCATTCGCACCTGGTTTATCTAAGTTAAGCATGGCAGCTCTATCAGGGTGCGCATTGGCAAATTCTTTACCCGCTTCTTTTAGGTAACGTAACTCGGCTTCATAATAACGTAGCGTTAAATCATCCATTTAAGAATTTCCTAAAACATATAATAAATTAAAGTAACAAAAACGATTATCAGGTCTATTAGCCATGAATATTAAAATGTATCCATGAGTCCATTGGCTCCCTTAGAGGTATCTAAAAATATTTTTTCTGGTAAACGAAATTGCTGTAATTTAAGTAAGGCAAGAGGCCCATTATCGAGTTCGCTACGTAAAATAAAGCGTAATATTTCACCTTCTTTTGTACGCCATTCTAGTTGATAACGGCTACTGTCTAGTTGTGTGACTTCAGCTTGTTCTAATAAACGCATAAATCCCCAATTGCCTTGATAGTTCGCGTAAATTTGCATTCCCGAACGGACACTTTGCCAATTGAGCGTCACCCCCGGATAATAACTTTCTCCAGGCCAAATGAAGCTTTGCCAACTTTCCATCTGGTTGAAATAATCCAACTTCTGTCCATCCAAAATTAATTGAACTTGAGCGACCCCTTTAGCAGGCCTTGCCATTAGCTCAAAGTGAATATTGGCATCGCCCTGTGCAAAGACAATGTCTGAAATATCTGCCAATTGATTAATGGCTTTGAGGAATTGAGGATTGATGGTTAAACCTTGACTCATAGACGGGTCAACAACCCAGCGGTTGCCTTCTTTATGGACAATACCCCCTAAATTGGTTTTGATAAACTGATCAATACGACCCGAATCGCTACGTAAGAATTGGGCGAGTAACGGCAATGAGGCATCACTACCTGTTGCTTTGAACGGATAACGCCCCGCAAAGGCTTTGTTCCACTGCGCCACAATGGTCGTTTGCCAACGGGTGTTGAGGTTATCCGCCGCAGGAGACAAGATTTGTCGCCATGCTTGCTCTAGCGGTTGCACAAACAAAGATTGCCCAAAACTGTTCCATTCTTGCCCCAAACTGGCGGCCACTAAATTGCTGTAATCCAACGTATCAGTTAAGTCTATAGTTTTACCTTGAAATACCGTTTGTGCTAACATCTTCGCCATTGCTTGCGGATCGGATGCATTGCTCACTTGCTGTAATTTAAGACGGACTTGGGTCACTCGAGCTAGCCATGACTGGAAGCTGAGATTACCATTTTTTCCCGTCCCATCCTTACCCTCCATCATTTCCAGTATCGGACCAAACACATTATCCAAGGGGCCTTTTATCGTTTGATTTTGTTCGATAAACTGCTTAACTTGCTTTTTCTTATCTAATAATTTTACGGCAGAATCCACGAGGTTATCCGCAATAGCATCCGTTTTTTGTCCTGTTTGGCCTTGCCATGCTAAGGTGTTCATTAATGCGACTAATGGAGATTGGCGTACATCTGCTAATACATCCAACTGCGCAATGACTTCCGATAAAGAGGTCGCTTGGTGCCATTGAATACTGTTGATCATATTGAGCCAACTGTTACCAAAATCCACAAAATAGCGTTCTGTTAACCGTGCTTTTAAGGCTTCTGGAGAAACTTCGTTGTCAACGGTTTGCGTTTTATCGGTTAATACCCAGTCAATTTCATTACGACGTTTATTCACCACCTCATCAATAGTGGCTTTGACTTGCTCTTCCCAGGCTTGGCGGGTAAATACGCCAGGGATGATTTCATCGGTGCTAAATAACAGTTGTGCATCGGTATCACCGACCAGCTCCATCAGGGTTAAATCTGGCCAATTGCTGGCAACTTGTTTTAAAACGTCTTGATACAGGCCCGCTTCCGCATTTTGTTGACCAATTTGTTTTAACAAAATTTTACGGGTGGTGTTCACCATGGTCATATCGGGTTTGAGAGCCAACTCGGCATGCTTAGGTAGGTTGTCTGCCCAGAACTGAAACAATAGTGGGGCTAAATGCTGCCATTCACTTTTTGGAATATCTGCACGTTCCGGCCAAATCGTCAACAGATTTTGTGTGAGCCAAGCTTTATCAACATGGTCGGTTGAAGCCAACATCAAATAGAGTTTTAATGCGTTATACGCTTGTTGCGTATTTTGTTCCCGTGCACTGCTCGCAGGAGGCAATGCGACATATGCCGATAATCGTGTTTTTAACTCATCTATCGTCGCCTCTTTCATTAACGTCTGATGGTTTTGTATGTATAACGGCCAGAGCTTTGTTAAGGTTTGACTATCTTGATTTAACCCAAAACGTGTATACCACGGTGCACCATGTGTTTGACGGTATTGAAGGCGAGCCATATATTCTTGCAGAGCATACTGATTTTTCAATCGCTCCCCGAGAGAAATTTGTTTATCCGCCGCAATTCTAGCGGTTTCCTGCGCATGACGAATATGAGTTTGATTTACTGTCAACGATGTAATAGACCCTACACACCAAAACAACAAGAAGGAGAGAACTGTAACCTGTATGGCTTGCCTTGTATTCCAGCCTAATTTCTTCGCTTTCAGAGCTGATGGGCTATGGAAAAAGTTTTGCCAAGCAGGAGAACCCCCTAACGTATTGGATTGACGGTGAGAAAAGACTTGTTCTGTGCTGAGGATCACTCCTTGGACCTGTAATGCCGCATACCCTTTCATTAGTTGCTGGAGCAACGCACCCAATTGAGATTGAAGTTGCTTTTGTAAAAGTTCGCTGACACGTAATAACCAACCTTGCTGAGGGGATTGCAATAATGTAGACATACCTACTTCACGCAAAGGCGTTGTTAAATTGGTTAAATCCGCAATGGCGCGTTCTAGTGTCGTACCTGTCTGAAAAATAGCGCCAATTGGCGATATTGAATGACTTTCATCTTTCCACAACTGCTTTTCAATTAACCATAGCCAAACGGGAACACGCCAGCCCAAAAATGAATATAGACGCTGATAGTGGCGCAGAACGTTATCGCGCTCAATCTGAGTGGGAAGTGATTGTAGGTCAAATACAAGAACGCAGCCATCTAGTGGGCGTGCTGGGCTCACTGACTGAATGGAGGCAAGATATTCTTGCTGTAAATTTTGCTCCGGCGCACCACCATAAAATAACAGAACGCCATCATTTTCTTGCCAACCTTCCTGTTTTAATCCCGGGATCCCCCGTTCAATCTCCGCATCTTGCCCTTGTACCAACAGTAATTTAACCTTACGTCTCCAAAAACGACCATAGCGTAATCTAAGATGTTCTTGCACCACTTTGGCATCAATAACCGTCTTACTTTGATCATCACCAAATTCAAGCACAGAAGCATTTTGTGATAATCGCTGTTGCTTATTTTTACTCCATTGAACGTATAGCCCAGATTTTCCAGAAATATCAAATAGCTTTTCGGTTACCCATCCCAACAACAAAACAAAAATAGCCACTAAACAGCTTACGGTTAAAATACGATCGCCTTGATAAGGGCCTAATCCGAGGGAAGATGCCATTGATTCAGGGAAAGCATAAAACAAAAAAGCCACCATAATCACCAAAAAAATCAACACGACGGCGGTAGCACCCATCACTGTTTTTACTTTCACCTTAGACATGCGTTACGCTTTCCTTACTTTCTGTGTGGCGTGAAATCACTGTTATCCAAATGTCATCATTTTCTCGTTGAGGTTGAACCGCGATAAGCTGCGCATCGGGTGTATTCTCTTGACTCATACTTGCTTCGGCTAAGGCCGTCACTATCCAAGGAGCTGTTTTTCCTGTATTGCCTAAAATCGGATCAATCATTTTATTAGCCTTGGTCATGCTAAATTGTAACGGATTGTATTCGCAGGCTTGACTCCATTCCCCCCCGTCAACAACCGCCGGCCCTGCAATCCAAGCCCCCGTTATCGTATCAGGGTTAACATTTCCCCAAAGCAAGGCTTGTGATAAACCGTACGACAGACTATCAGGGTGACTTTTTTCTGGGCGATGAAAGCAAGTTGTACAAGAAATATCGCGGATGGGTCGATTACATAAGAGAACACAGCCAATCGCCTCACCATCATTCTCCATGGGCTTTGATTGATAGCCGATAGACACACCCAAAAACAATGAAGGGACATCCCAACGAGAATCTAACCATGCATCAATTGCCTCGAGTCCCTGTCCCGATATGAGACGAAAAGCTAGTGAACTCTCTTTTTTTAAGGTATCTAACAGGATTGGTTCTGCTAGTAGTTGTAAAGCGGTATCGATTTCCAACACACAATAACAAGGAATATCATCAGGAATTTTTTGTAATATCGGTTTAATTTTAACTACTATGCTATTGATGCAATCTGTGAGCATTAATGTCGGATCAGGTTGATCAAATATGGCTAAAGGCACATAACGTAAAGGCTGAGTTCCAAAACGAGATGGTTGCAAAGCCACCAAGGGAACCGATTTATTGATAGCATCGAGATTGCGACTCACACCTTGACCTGCTGGAGTCTCAATATAAGTATCCAGTAAATAGGCGAATCGCTGACCTCGTTTGATTTCAGATGAAATCAGTGCGTTGCGTTCTCTATTCCAAGTGTTTGCAGAAACTTGCTGCATTTTATACGCCATTCGCCGTATACCAAAGGCTAAGCCCCACCCACAAATAGGTAACCCCACAGCGGTAAACCAAAAAATAAATCCGGTTCTGTCTTTTGCCCAACACCATAAGGTCAGAGCAAACCCCATTAATAAGATAATTAATAACGCCACTAACCAGCGGCGTGTATTGGGACGAGGCACTTTCGCGGCAGGAGGCGGAATGGTATTGAGCCAAACCGGCATATCAACCTACCTTGGCGGGAGAAAAAGAACTGATTAAGGTGCAGCCACAACCGCATTTATGCCCCTGAAAAGCCACAGGGATCCCATTATCGAGGTAGTTAGGATTGCCTTCAATAATAGTGGTTGGGCCATGCCCTACTTTTGGGCAAGAAACCTGATCGCCTTTGCGTGCTACACCAACACCGCCGAATTTCATGGTGTCAGAGCCTGTTAGCACAGTTCCCCCATGGGTGGTTTTATCCCCTTTACGAATAATTTGTTGCATAGTTTTAGTCCTTTAATTTCTGACAGAAATATTTAATCACTCAGTGTATATTCACTATATATGTTTCATATTATTTAAAATATTACCTTTACTTAGCATTATTAATATCAATGTTATTACGAATAAAACTATTTTTTATTACATTAATTCTAAGATAATTTTTCCAAAGGATGCCAAATATCATTGTAGAATAATGGACTTTTTTACAAAATACTGTCCATTAGCTCTTTTAATGGTAAATTGTGGTAGATATTTGTCATACTCATTATTTTTATTGTAAATCAAAATAATTTCATTTTTATTTTGCTGAACGTCATAATTTCCATCACACCTAAAAAGATCATACCAAGATGTTATGGATAAATTCACAGTTCTATTATCAATAAAATTGAATACCCAGCAGATAAGTACTGCCCTACCATCATTTAATTTTTCACCTGTATATTCATATGAATATGTACCGTGGATATATTGGCTTTTATCGTTAATTGGTTGATAGCCATTTATTCCTAGCCCATCTTCCTTATATAATTGGTTATTTGTTTTTGATAATTTAAAATTAAATAAAGCTATCGATACATTAGTATCACCTTCACATCTTTCAGGATTATGACTTTCTCTAACTTTAATATAATAAAATTTTATATCTTCTTTATATACTTGATATGAAAAACAGTTTTCCATTTCAGGCAATTCTTTTTTATGTATCGAGAAACTATAGATATTGCTTTATCTTCATTACTATAAGCATAAAAAGAAGAAAATATAAAAGTTAAAACTAAGAGGTATTTTCTCATGTTAATTTATACGAATTAGAATTTAATTTGACTCCATGGTAAAGTTAAATAAGTGATATCTATAACCTTATCTTCTTTTATTGTAAAAATGAGAGACTTGTCAAAATAATTGTAGGTTATCGTTGTATTACCTAAGTGCTGTTCTATGACGCCACAATGGCAATTTATTCATTAGCCTCTTTTTTGTAAACTTGAATGTCAGCAAAACTTGGCAGAAGAAGAATGACTAATAAACAAACAACTATAATCACATTGATTCCCATAAATACCCTAAATCATAATGGCAGCTCTTCCATATCAATGCTAGTAATCACTCCATTTGATACATTGAATGTTAATTTATTATTTTTGTAACTATAACTACATAAATTATTATTTTTTTTATGGCAGTCACCATAGGCATTAATGATTTCATTTTCTTTCATACCAACGTAAACACCCCGATTCGTCATATAGTTATCATTTGTTATATTAATTTTGGTAATACGATACCAGTCAAAATCATTTTTTAGTTCTTCACGATTAATATTTGATGTTTTAATATAAAGACCATCCCAATAATGTTCAAAATATTTATAATAACCATTTTCGACCTCTTGGAAGTTTCCAGAGATACCAACATACTGATCCTGTTGTATATTTATTTCACACTTACCCCAGTTTTTATAAAAATCTTGATAACCAGTACCTAATTTTATTTTTTTAAATGATGTATAAAAAACAAAATCATTGAAATCTATAGATTTATTTTTTATATTATCATCTTCGATGATTAAGTCTTCTTTTTTAATCCAACCAGAAAAAATGATACCATCACTCCCCTTATAGTTTCCATAAACAAACTCATCATTTGTTAAGTATGATGTAAAAAGATCTCCTTTAATAATAAATAAACTATTTAGTTTAGCGTTAACAATAGGGCTGACATGAAAATTTGTTTTTTTTAAAGATTTGAATTCTTTAATGTACTGTGAATAATTCGAATTACTAATTATATGACCACAGTCAGCCATTGATTTAAAACAAAAAAACAAAAAAACAAAAAAATAAATTCTTTTCATCGTGAAAGCCTTCTTATTTTAAATATACAGGGATCTCAAATGTCCAATTAGCATCAGGAAATAAATCAAACACTTTTTTCATCTTAGATACTTGGATCAATGACCAATTTACTGCTGTAGCATATTGCATTGTTGCAGGAGCATCAGGATTCCACCTCATCTTATAAAGCGTATTTTGTGCTCGACCACCTTTATTAATAAAGTTCACTGAAATCCATTTTGCACCACCGTCAATAGCTTTATCTACAGAAGTCCATCCTTTATCATAAGCATATTTAGTTCCTTTCTGAGTTGCATCATCGAAAACACTAATTCCATACATATTATAAACAGTTACACCGTTGTAACTTTTACTACCATTTGCAAATGAAGATTTTCCATTATCCGTTTCAACTAATGAATGAGCAATTAAATAAACTTCACTAACATTGTATTTTTTACCCGCTTCGATAAATATACTTCCTTTCCCCTCAAGGACACCTTTTCCTTGTAACATAGCATTTGCTTCGCTCTCAGAAATACCCGTTGGTTTTGAAAGGTCAACAAATTGATAAATATCAGCACCATCCATATGAATTTCAGGATCCATGTACTTACGCACTAACTCCCGAGATGCTAAAGTTGTATTACCATATTTAGGTTTATTTCCACCGGTTAAAGCCATTTGTTTATCAAGCGCATCATCTAATTTGTAATTATAATGTTTATAAATTATTTTAATTCTACTTTTATCCTTAAATGAATCCAGAAACACCAGCGGATGCATATGCCACACTTCAGGACCTAATTTTTCATTAGTCACATCTTGCATCCAAACCATATTATCCAGAAATTCTTCGCTGTAAGAACGCCATAAGGGCGCTTCTTCACTCAGTATCTTTAAAAAAGATTGCCAAACATTATCGTGACTCTGGTAATACCAATCACTGGGGTGCTTAACGATGGCTTTATTCACGAGGTGGGAGAACATCGGGTTATGAAAAGCGCGACGGTATTCTTCAGGATTGTAGTGTTCCGTTGCACTGCCTTTAATCTTATTGATTAAACGTTGATAATTATGAGCAATAATTCCTTTTTCAGGACGCGGTGACACGTTAGCTTCCGCCAAAATAATATCAAATATGGCACTGATATAAGTGGCTTTGGGTTGAATGTACCCATTTAAATAATCAAACGTGGTCGTTTCACTGGTTAAGGCCCTAAAGCCTATTTTTTCTAAATCATAACGCGACAGAAAAAGTGCATGCTGGGTAATATTTTGGTATTCCGCTTGTTTTGTTTCATCGGCTTGAATTTCTTCAACACGCTTTGTTAGTGAACCGATTTTATCTTTATCCGTATCACTAATATCAATCTGTTTGGGAAAATACCCTAAATGTTCAGGTAAAAAATAGTATTTTTGCTGTTGCTTGTCTGTTTCTAATTTTAATTCGCTTAATTTATGCAGACTTTCCCATGTTGTCTTCCGTTCTGTTTTAACAAATTCACCGACCTCATTTTTTTCCCATAACATTAATCCCGGTAAGCATTTTAAATAGTACGGGTCATTAATACCCACAGCGTCAGGATTTTTTAAAAACTGCGGAAGATTGTCATCATGACTGAAACATTCAATATGCACTTGATAGCGTGACTCAACGCCTTGCTCTTTGGGGGCTTGATAAAATCCCATATGGCCGAGACTGTCCCCCGCTTTAATCGCTATCGGTGTGTTCAAACTGACGACTTTATCAAACTCCATCACATCCTGCGCGGGGGCTGGACGGAATCCCTTCCACCACGATGGTGTAATGTCATTTTCATCATGACGAATAAGGTTGTTGTTATCCACTAAAATCCAAACTTGCTGGTTATTGCCTTTATTCGATTTAACGGTAACGAGTCCATACTCTCGTAATTGATTGTTTTTCGTGATAGTTAGTTTAGTTTCACTTTTTTCAGGCGACCATTCGACCAATGTACCTTTTGCTAATGTCGTTGAACGCGGGGTTTTTGGTTGCTCTCGCCAGATAGTCGGATAGGCATTCAGGGTATTTTGTAGTTTCCAAACGGGCGTTGTTTCTTCTTTTTGATACGCACTATAAGGCGCTAAATGCATATACAATGTATAGAATTGCAATCGACTACGTTCCGTATCCCCTAACTGAAGTGTATGACGAACCAGTACAAATGAAGCGGATAATTGAAGAATGAAGCTTTTCCATGGGATCGTTTGATACGTTTTATTGATTCGATAAGCAATAATTTCGCCATCAGCCATACAACGTATTGATTGTTCTCCTGCATAGGCTCCCGCAAACACACTGCGCTCTTCAAACTTTTTAGAACTTAAGGCACACCAAGGGGTCGTCGCATTGGTAATATGGATACCGCTATGCCACATTCCATTGCGCCCCAATAAATAACTTCCCGTAGATTCACCATTGAGATGCGCCATAATGTCATCTAAGTTTGAGAATTCTTGACCTCGGGCATTTTTAGGGATGGGATAGACTATTTTTATCAGTTGAGCACTGTTTCGTTGTTCTTCTTTTTTTGCAGATTGATTACCTGCATAGCGGTATAAGACAAAGGGAGTACCTTCATCTCGATACTCCTGGTTCGGGTAAAAACCTCTTTGTTGTATATAATCAGAAACCCAATAATTTCCATCAAACATGGCCATGTGTCCATGAATGCTTCTAGCATTTTTTGGAGTTTTAAGCCGTTCAATAATAACAACATCGCCTTTTTGTTGACCTAAAATAGAGTAATTTATCCCCTCTTTTTGTGCTTGAGCACCAGAAACAGGCGTAAATCCATTTTCAATTAACCAAGGGCCGTAGTCTTTAGCTGAGCGTATTGCTGAGTTTTCTATTGAAGCCCCTCCATGGATAAGTGCAAGCTTGACATACTTAGCACATTCGCCTTTACCGAAAGCAAAGCTTTTTTGAATTTCAATAGCATTTTGATTTATTTTTTTTATTGTAATATCCATATTGATCATTTGATGCTCCTCAATTCATTGCAATAAGGGCTATTATTGTTATCGGGTTTTACTGAAATTATCTTCCATTCCTCATTGTAGTATTTTAACGCTATGGAGTATTTGGAAATGTTTGGAAGAGCCCCTAACTCAAGTCTTAAAGTCGCTTTTTTATTATTAACCTTAACGTTATTAACTTTGATATTGCTTACCCAATCCGGACAAAAAGATTGAGCATCAACAAAATAATCCGCGTTCAAATACTCCTTTTTGAGCTCATTGATTAAATTGGGAGATACATACATTAACATCGCTTTTTCATTTTTTTTCAACTCTGCTTGGATATCATCATTATTTTCCAAAAGATACTCAGCATAAAAATTTAATACCGTAGTTTCAGGTGTTGCGTTTCCTTTACCTAAAGCCAACAAAAGAGAAGAAAAAAATAAACAGATTAATAATGTCAAAACTTTCATTAATGTTCTCCCTTAATCATGCAATGCACGACTAATAACCTGTTTTTGAAGTTCAATCTCGGTTACATCAAACTCTTTTGTTTCACATGCCATATCAGCGCCTGAGCCTGGTACAACGTAATTTGCTGTTTTCATGATGTAATCTCCCGACGAGCCATGCTCAATACCTTGCTCACTTAATTTCAGGTAAGAACCGCCACCATTTAGGGTCAGTGTTTTCGGTGTCGATATCACAATTTCATCTTCACTGCTAGTAATCGTGATTTGCTGCTGGGCAAATAAATCCATCGTATTGTGTTGGGCACTGATTTCGACCGCACCTTGGTTCGCAATGATTTTCACTTCTTCTTTATGTGCAAATAGCCCTAATTCTTTTTCAACGGCAACTGATAAGTTTTGCATAGCGCCGATATCAAGATGTTGCCCTGCATTTACCATGGTATTACCTTGGCTACTTAATTGAAGATGTTCACCCGAAGTCAATGCAATTCCTTGTGGCGCACTAGCAAGCAGTACCGCCGACTGTAATTGTTGTAAACGAGAATCTAAGAATTCAATTTGTGATTGAATATCAGCAGTTAATGCATTGGCTTTTTCCGCTGTTTGAGACAGCGTTTGCATCTGCTGGTTAGCGTGTTGGATCTGTTTTACTGCTTTTTCCATATCCAACATATTACCTTGCGCTTTTGGCTGCTCATCAGCGCTGATAAACATCCCTTTTCCTGCACGGATAGCTCCATGTTCATCCGTACGCAATTCAAATCCTGCCCCTCGCTGTTCTCGCTGAGCATTGACTAAGTGGCCTAGATTTAGTTGGGTTTTACCATACTCGGTCGCCAGTTTAATATGTTCTTCTTGACGCTTATCTTCCATGCGTAGTTTATTATTGGCCGGTGTTCGCAACACATTGCGCGTATGGTTATCTCGCGTCACAAGGTCGGGGTGTTCGGAATCATGTTGAGCATAAGCGATATAGGGTCGGTCTGGATCACCTCCATCAAATTGCACCGACACTTCGGTACCCTCTAATAAAGGCATATGCCATCCATAAGTATCACCTGCATAAGGCTTAGCTAAACGTAGCCATAAATAAGCAAAACCTGCTTCAGACTGCTCTCTATCAAAGTCTAATTTCACACGATAACGACCAAACTCATCAAGCCATGCATAGGTATCGCCTTTTTCACTGCTTTCTACTCGTGCGGGTAACGTCCCAGCAATAATAGGTCGAGGAAGTAAAGGCGGTCTAAAACAAAAAGCTTCACGATAGCGTTGTCCTGAAAACTGGACTTGTAGACTGGTATCTCTGGCACCACGATGGTGCACATGAGTAATTAAAACGCCGTCTTTAACCAAATGTGGAAAGACACCTGTCATTTCTAAAACTTGTCCAGGTGCTAGTATTGGACTGGTTGAATACCCCGATACCCATGATTGGGCATTAAGAATGCGTTCATGCCGTAAATGGGCATAAAATGCCCCGCTTTCTGGGGTATCAATATCACCGACATTCAAGAAAGGTTCCGCGTAGTGGTATACTTCCCCCGTAGTGACTTCTTCAAAACCTGAAATCACCTCAGCACTGTCCTGTGGCGTTAATGCCTGACGGTAATTATAATCACGGGTTACAACACCTTCACTGACCACCTGATGCGAAATTTGCAATCCCCAGACACTGTCTTGCCCACTATCGCTCATTCCTGACTCATGGCGATAAGGCAGTGAGATCCCAAATTGATAGTTTTCCTGTGCATCATGGAAAATGACTTTATCCATTTCTAATTTTGTGTCCATTTCCATGCGCCAATAAATGCCAACTTCGGCAAGAAGCCGTTGAATAAAGGCTAAATCCGTTTCTCGCCACTGAGTAATCAGTTCTCTAACTGGGTATTCACGGGAAAGCTGAAACTCAAAGTCCGCGCCTTCCAATCCATGACGACGCAATACCTTTTCAACCACCTCAGTAACTGATTGGTTTAAATATACTTCACTGCGTTTGGTGTATTGAAGTAAGGTAATACGAGGCACTAATATCAAGCTATACCGTGTTTCATCGGCAGACGTTTTTAGGTGTTTGAACTCACAAACAACCCCATACACCGTTCGTATCGATTTATTAGGGAAACCAGACAATAATGGGACTTGATAAGTAAATGCCCCCGACCTCAATAATATCTGTTCAGGATTGATATGCCCATTGGTGCATGTTACTGTCACTTCATATCGCCAAGGTTGACTGAGCGCCTCTTCAGACTCAAAACTGAGTACATCCAAAAAATCAGGACAATCTTGAACCGTTAAATGAAAACGAGCATGAGAAACCGCGTTCTTAGCAGTTTGTGTTAATGCATTGATAACTGAATGAGGCATATTCTATTCCCTCAGAAATAAGCAAGAAGTGAAAGGATGAATAAAGCTGTTACACCGCTGACAACAGTCGGTTAAGCCATATTTGACCACCCCAAGTGATGACGACAATACCAACAAGCAATAATGCACTCCAAAAACCAAAGGAGCGTATTAATTGCAAGCTGGATTTGTGCGGATGCTGGATCACTAAGGGTAAAACAGACATCGGTGGCGAAATCAATGTGGAGAGTTTATCCATCAATAATTGTCGCTCGGGACTCAACGCTTCAGTGGTTACCTCATTAGCGTTAAAACCGAGCATCAAGACGCAGTGAAAGCAGGTTAATACCGCATCATTCGGATCAGCCTGCGCTAACACTGACTGGATACGATCCCATAATGCCTCCCCTGCATCTAATGAGGAAAAATAGCGCGCTTGCAAGGGCGCAACTCGCCAAGCATAGAATGCATCGTCCTCTTCATTCCCCTGCGCCAAGAGTGCCATTACGGTTTTATCCAACAATGCACATTGCGCATAGATAATGTGTTCAATATTCTCGGGAGCGAGTTTTGTTTGCGCTAATGCCTTTTTCACTGCGTCAATTTGTTGGCAACAAGCATCGTAAAGGGACTCTGAATCATGATCGTACTGACCGTATTTTAGCTGGGTCACTATTAACCAAGTTTTTGCCATCAGTTTGTCGATATCAATATATTTGCTCATGAGCGTAATACCGCAAATAGTTCTAACTCTAAATAACCAAATAGAGAGGGGACATACAGCATACAAACGCCCTCTTCTAACATTTCACGCATTTCAGGTGCATCCATATTCAGCGCAAAATACTGGTTTTCCATCCGTACAGGAAGCGCCGCTGGTACCCGCTCAACAGGAGTAAGTGGAATACCATTTAATGCCTTACTGTAAAGTGTGTTAACGGTGTCGGGCGCACCAATTTTGCACAGTGTCGGGAATTTTTCAGCAATTTCCCACGCGGTTTTATCTGAACGAACAGACAGGTAAAAATCGGCTTCTTCTCTGAGTCTGAGATCATGCAATGAAACTCGCCAGGTTTGCGGATCAGGGTGCGTCATTTCAAGCGCAATGACACGAGACGGTAAACTGGTTTCTAGTAAGGTGCTGAGCAAGTCAAATAAAGGTGGAAAAGTATTTTCCAAGTCATCATGGACATAGGTAGGAATAGTAGCAAGGTCATGCTCTAGCGAAAAGGTTAACAAGCTTCCCGCTAGACGAGTCAATTCGGCCCAAATGATTTCAGGGTGGCGTTGTGGATAACGTTCATAACCCATGAGAACATTCGCATGGGAGTTTAAAGCGTTTAACAACCAAAATAAGGAAACATCAGCGACGGCAAAATCAGCTAAACGTTCATTGCTTTCGCGACGCATGGCCATCAATCGTAGGCATCGAGAGCGTATTTGTCGATTCAATAAAGCCAATCGTTCTTGTAAATCTCTGCTAGCTGAAAATTGTGTCATCGGGGGTATAAACTTTCTATCTATTGTCCACCCACCTTGCCCATCACGCGTTAGACGTGCAATGGGGCACGTTTGCCACGCGTCATTATTTTCATGTTGAAAACGGATTGTAATATTAAAACGGGCAACCGCCATAGATTCATCATCCTGACCAAACACATCCGGCACATTCACCCACTCTTCCTGATACCGTAATGCGCGTTCTGAAAAAGCCCCTTTTTTTTGCACATTGACAATTCCTTGTTGAATAAGTGGCAACGCCAGCACCAACACAAGGTTGTCTGTTTGCGATAACGCTGCTGAATTTAATTCTCGTGGCTCAGGACTGATATCACTAACTTGTGTATCTACAAGTGTTCCATCTGGCAACCATGCCCGTAATTGATGAACTTGCAAACGGCCTGAAGATAAAAGTGACTCATCCAGTTCAATTTTTTCCACGCCCCAAGTAAAAGGAGAAGATAAACCTGAAACACCTTGGTTTGTAAATGCTTCCCACTGTGCTTGTTGTTGAAACTGTTGTGGGGAGAGCAATGCGCCCTCATTCCATAATGGGCGGTAAATTTTCATTCGATGATCCTTTTATTTTTAAACAAAGGCAATTGGCGCTGTGACTTTTTTCCTAAACAATACGGCGGTGATATTCAGCATTTAATGAAACTTAGAAAGTAAAGTATTTCTAACGATTTGATACGCTACCGCCCTTAGCCGTCACCCAAGGCCCATAAGGTTAAAATACACTAATACTATTTTGGCAAATTAATCCGGGTTAATAAAAAATGGCCTCCAAAATAATTTGCAGCCTACTAAATAATTAACTTATTTAATGGGCAATTTGAAATAACACATCCGCATGTTAAATATGCCATTCAAATTATAGAAATTAAAGACTTAGCCATCAACCACTTTTATAAATTATTCTTATGTAATCACAAGTACGTATAATGAGTGTTATTAACTGAACTAACTAGAAATAAAAGCTATTATAAAGTAACAAAATGAAATAACTTGAATGAAGACAAACTTAAAAAGGCAATTTAGCGCATTCAATGTTGTATTGAATATATAAGTGATAGATATAATATAAAAGGATTTAATGATTTTTATCTATTTTATGAGTAGGAAGTGTGTCTTTCTCGTTTGTTAATGCAATATTGACTATCATAATTAGACTTAACACAACGTGATGAATATAGAATGATTGCAATTGTAATAATCTACTCCTGTTAGGAATTTCTTAAACTACTCTCCTATATGAACATATTGTTCAATATTTAATCTACTGTATCGTTACCTGTCATTATAAAATACAAGATAGCTCTCTGCTTCTGATATCACCAATTGATGATTGATAAAATAATAGTAAACATTGGATTTTATTCTTAGTGGAGAAAAATTAATGACATTTTTCTCCACTCATGTTGACTAAGCTATTGGATATTAAAAGTTGGGCTAATAAACCAATGAATAAGCTTAATTGATGCCAATAATAGTGCTAGGCTAATGGTGATAACGGTGAGTGCAAAAACCATCGGTAATGTAAGAGATAACTGAAAAAAGATTATGCCTTGTAAAAGGATAAAGCAAATGATTGGATGAATTAAATAAACACCTAACGCATTATTGGCAAGAGAAGCGTATTTTTGAGTGGTTGGTGCAAGGTAAATAATCCCTGCGCTTAAAATAAAACTTATCAATAAAGAGATAATATATATAATTAATTTTGCAAAAAATAGACTCCCTTCTAATTTTGTTATAATAATATAATTGATATTAGATTGATAATAAAGTATAAATATTGATAATAAACTTGTTACAGCAATAACCACCAAAAATTGACTTCTTAATTTAGCAATTGTTTGTTGGTCTACTAAATAAGCGATAATAAAAAATGGAAAATATTGTATTATAGCCAAGAAAGTAGATAGTTTAGTTTCATAGCCCTTAGTTAACAACGATAGCAAAATACTGACAAGCAGAAGAGAGAATAATATTGGTTTATGATGTCTGATGTATGAAGGTAACAATAGGAAAAAAGCTTGCCAAATAGGTGTAGCAAGAAAAAACCAAACACCGTTTTGAGGAAAAAGAAGGTAAGTATTAAGGTCAAATTGCCCTGAATAATAAAGAGGGATCATATCAATAGTTTGGAAAGTCGCATAAATCACTAAGGCAGCCAATAAATTATCACGCCAACTTTTCCATGTTCCATTCTTAGTAATAAACCCGATAATAAAAACAAACATAGGAATTAATGTTAAATCAAATATATTAATCAGTAATGAAAAGTCAGGGATATGGCTTTGTTTCAAATAGAAACTAAAAACAATAAGTGAACTTAATATCAATTTTAATGCTGGCCAATAGGGTTGCTTAATCTTTTCCATACTCAACATTAACTTACCTTAGTTATTTATATTTTTCGATATAAAATAATAAACCAGTTTACACCTTCCTGCTAATATTAATATAAAAGAAACCAAATATCATTTAGATAAATTTACTTAGGAAATAACTGATAGATTAAATTCGGGAAAATATCATCTTCAGATTAGAGTTCTATATTCTGTCAATAATGCTAACCTTAACTGAAAACAATGACACTTTATCTTTACTATTAGCATTTTTTTAGACAAACTTTGTCTATACAATAGACAAATTTGATGTTTATCAGGGAATTACTATGACAGCCTTACCACGAAAAAATATGTGGCAGATTGTCCTTACTATCATTTTAGTAGGAATAAATTTACGCCCTTTTTTAACCGGGCCTGGCCCTGTTATTGACAATATTATTGCTTCAACAGGCATGAGCTATAGCCAAGTCTCATTACTCACGTTATTACCCATGATTTTAATGGGAGTCGGTGCTTTGGTTGTGCCCTTTTTACAACCTTATATTCAAGCTCGTAGAGGGCTACAAGTTGCGATGCTTATCTTATTATTAGCATCGTTTTCTCGTGCCTATGTTTCTGATGGTGATCAGTTACTTATTACTGCTCTATTTTGTGGTTTAAGTGTCGCTTATATCCAAGCGGTTTTCCCTGGCATCATCAAAGCGTGGTTTGGACAGAAAACTCCCATTATGATGGGTCTCTACTCAGCCATGCTAATGGGAGGAGGTGCATTAGGTGCTCAGTTATCCCCTGTTCTTACAGCATCTGATGGCAATTGGCAACAGGCTCTTGCTTGGTTTGCGTTACCCGCAAGCGTCGCATTAGTTGCTATTACGCTATCAATTAAAAAGAATATTTCCGAAACCAATAAACTGCCACTTAATACATTGATTTGGCGACCAAGAACAGCCTTATTAATTGTTGGATTTGGCTTTGTTAATGCCGGCTACGCTTCGATGGTGGCATGGTTAGCTCCCTTCTATCAATCATTAGGTATGCCAAGTGCACAAAGTGGCTCATTAGTTGCTATTTTGTCACTTTTTCAAGCATCAGCAGCATTAATTATTCCATTTCTTGCTGCCAAAAATCATGATCGCCGTTTTTGGCTACTTTTAACACTGACAAGCCAACTTATTGGATTTTTAGCGCTGATGACAATGCCAATGAGCGCCCCTTATCTATGGAGTATCTTTTTAGGCTGTGGGTTGGGTGGTTGTTTCTCAATGATGATGATTGCCGCATTAGATCATGTTCCTCATCCATTACACGCAGGAGCACTATCAGCCTTGATGCAAGGTGGCGGATTTATTATTGCCTCTTTTGGGCCGCTGATCGCAGTATGGCTACAACAAGATGATGGTAGTTTTACCTATGCTTGGGCTTTTCATGCTGTCTTAGTGATATTAACTATGGGATTATTTGCACGGTTAAATCCTCATAATTATAATAAGGCCTATCCTACTAGCCATATATTGACAGATTAGTGATAAAAATAAGCATTATAAGGCATCTGTGTCATTCACTCAGATACCTTATAAAAAGCACATTAATTCTGTTGATAAATATCTGGGACATCAGTGATCAACATATCGACTCCCCATGCTTCAAAATCTTTCACTTCTTTAGGATCATTGGGGGTATAGCAATAAATTTCATAGCCTGCTTGTTTCAACATAGCCGCTTGTTGCTGCGTTAAATATTGATAATTACAATGCACGCTAAACCCCTCTATAGCTTGTAAAGTTTCTAGTGCATTATCAGGAATATCATCCCATAGCTGTCCTCGACGAATGGCGGGCAGATAACGTTTCATCACCATTAATGCGTGAGTATCGAAAGAGGAAAACAGGATTTGTTCGTTAGGGATATCTGCGCTTTTTATCATTTCAGATACCGCTAAACATAAGCGCTCTACATCATCATCAGGCCATGTTTTAAGTTCGATATTGAGCTTAGTGCCTGAGCGCTTTATCAACTGCAAACCTTGTCTTAGTGTGGGAATTTTTTCCCCTTGATAAAGTGAACTAAACCAACTGCCTGCATCAAGGCGGTGTAAATCATCCAAACTATGAAAGCGCACCGCACCTTGTCCATTCGTGCAACGATTAACCGTCTTGTCATGGATCAGTACAGGTACATGATCTGCCGTTAACTGCACATCGGTTTCAATCCATTCACACCCAAAATCAATCGCCATTTTAAATGCGGCTAATGTGTTTTCAGGTGCCTTTCCAGAAAATCCTCTATGAGCGGCTATTTTCATCTTTCTCTCCTTATTCGTTGATATCGCCATCATGACAACCATTTATGACAGCAATTTGACAGTCACACCATCAACATATCTTCATTTAATTGTCACCCATTTGTCATAAAGAACGCTTAGGGTATTTCTTAAATTAGATTGCGCCTTTCGTATTTAAATAAAAAGGAAATTTTGCATGTCGATTAAATCCTTCAGTACGCTTGCCATAGCAATAGCATTATTTACTTCACCAACCTACGCAAAAACCGAAATAGAGTGGTGGCATGCTATGGGAGGCGCCTTAGGTCAAAAAGTCAATCAAATTGCCTCAGACTTTAATGCCAGCCAATCAGAATATGTGATAAAACCTGTCTATAAAGGGACTTATCCAGAAACGATGACCAGCGCTGTTGCTGCATTTCGAGCCAAAAACCAACCTGCGATTGTTCAAGTGTTTGAGGTGGGAACAGCAAGTATGATGGGAGCTAAAAAAGCCGTTTTTCCTGTTTACCAATTAATGGAAAAAACCAACGAGCCATTTGATCCTAATAGCTACCTCTCGACAGTTACCGCTTATTACACCACCAGCGATGGTAAGATGATATCTCTACCTTTTAATAGCTCAACGCCTGTGCTTTATTACAACAAAGCACTATTTAAACAAGCAGGCATAGAGCAACCTCCTAAAACATGGAAAGAGATGGGGGCTGTCTCTCAGAAACTACTTGATGCTGGCGTGAAATGTGGTTTTACCACCACTTGGCAATCATGGACCCAAATAGAGAATTTTGGCGCTCGTAATAACTTACCTATCGCCACCAAAAATAACGGCTTTGATGGGACTGATACCTCATTTTTATTTAATCAGGCACCGTTTGTTACTCATATCCAACGCATGGCGGATTGGTCTAAATCCGGTATTTTTAAATATGGTGGCCGCCAATCTGATGCTATGCCGCTATTTTATACTCAAGAATGCGCCATGGTGATGGAGTCATCTGCAGGCTTTGCGGGTATTAAAGAGAATATGAAAGGCATTGATATTGGTGTTAGCCAATTGCCTTATGACGATACTTTAGTTGATAAACCTGCTAATAGCATTATCGGAGGTGCCTCATTATGGGTAATGGCAGGTCGCCCTGATGCTGAATATAACGGTGTCGCTAAATTCTTTACCTATCTTTCTAGTCCTGAAGTACAAGCAGATTGGCATCAAGCAACCGGTTATTTACCTGTGACGAAAGCCGCTTATGCATTAACACAACAACAGGGGTTCTATCAGCAAAATCCTGGTGCTGATACGGCTATTTTACAAATGACCACCTCTGACTCTACAGCAAACTCAAAAGGCTTGCGCTTTGGTAACTTTTTACAAACGCGAGAAATCGTCGATGAAGAATTAGAAAAAGTGTGGTCAGGCAAACAGAGCGCACAAGCCGCCTTGGATAATGCGGTTAAACGGGGAAATGAACAACTACGCCGATTTGAACGCACTCAGTAAGGTATTTGGTATTCGGCGAACATCAATAAGTGTTCGCCTGTTATTTTGTCAGATCTCTGGATACAGTATGGCTTCCCAATCCGTTTACTTTAAACAAAAATGGTTACCTATCGCGCTGATCTTCCCTCAATTAGCCATTACTTTAATTTTCTTTATTTGGCCGGCTGGACAAGCATTGTTGCAATCTTTTCAGTTAGAAGATGCTTTTGGCCTTAGTCGTGAATTTGTTGGTTTAGAAAATTTTCAGCGCTTATTTAATGATAATTATTATTTTGACAGCTTAATCACCACGCTTATTTTTAGTACCAGTGTTGTATTACTTTCAATGTTATCTGCGGTTATTTTAGCGGGTATTGCTGAGCAAATATTACGGGGTAAATTGTTTTACCGCACAATACTTATCGCTCCTTATGCTATTGCTCCTGTTATCGCTGGTTTTCTCTGGTTGTTTATGCTCGATCCTACCATTGGTGTATTAAGCCGAGTATTAAACAAAATCGGTATCAATTGGGAGCCGGTCTTAAATACATCTCATGCAATGTGGATGGTGATTTTAACCGCCACATGGAAACAGATAAGCTATAACTTCCTGTTTTTTCTTGCCGCATTACAATCTGTGCCTAAATCGTTGCTAGAAGCAGCAGCCATTGATGGCAGTGGTCCAATTAAACGTTTTATTACCATTAGTTTGCCATTAATTTCGCCGACAACTTTTTTCTTATTGGTGGTGAATTTTGCCTACGCCTTTTTTGACACCTTTCCCATCATTCATGCCATGACCCAAGGTGGCCCCGGTAATAGCACCTCAACATTAGTTTATAAAGTGTATAACGATGGATTTGTTGGATTAGATTTAGGCTCATCAGCGGCACAATCGGTTATTTTAATGTTGATTGTTGCCATATTGACCATTATTCAATTTCGTTATGTTGAGAAAAAGGTGGCTTACTAATGGTTGAACGTAGACCTCTCTTCCACGCTTTTTGCCATCTTATTCTGATTGTTGGCATTCTTTCTGTAGCATTTCCGGTATGGATCGCTGTTGTTGCGACTACCCACCAAAATACCGAATTTGCCACAGGCTCGCCTCTTTGGTTTGGTCAGGAGGGTATCGAGGTTTTTAAAACGCTCTTTTCATCAGCGGGAACGACTCAAAATAGTGCAATTACCATTAATGGTATGCTATTGAACTCTTTAGTTATGGCGTTAGTGATCACTATTGGTAAATTGGTTATCTCTATTGCCTCCGCTTACGCCGTGGTGTTCTTTCGTTTTCCTGGCAGAATGCTGGCTTTTTGGACAATCTTCTTTACCTTGATGCTCCCCGTCGAAGTGCGGATCATGCCGACCTTTGAGGTAGTGACAAATCTTAATATGTTGAACTCCTATGCAGGACTGACCATTCCACTGATTGCGAGTGCAACGGCTACATTTTTGTTTCGCCAATTTTTTCTTACTATCACCCCAGAGCTGATTGAAGCGGCCAAAATTGATGGTGCAGGGCCAATAAAATTTTTCTTTACTATTTTATTGCCTTTATCCCGTACCAATATTGCCGCACTTTTTGTTATCACCTTTATCTATGGCTGGAATCAATATCTTTGGCCAATGCTTATCACCACAGATACTCAGTACTACACCATTGTCATGGGCATCAAACAGATGGTGGCCGTATCTGATGGCGTGATTGAGTGGAACAAAATTATGGCAACCACTTTAATTGCAATGTTGCCACCTGTCTTTATCGTCATTTTGATGCAAAGAGCCTTTGTTAAAGGCTTTGTTGATACGGAGAAATAATATGACTACCGTAACACTGACTAATTTAGAAAAACGTTATCCTAATGGTTATCAAGCAATTTCCACGCTCAATCTCTCTATTGAGCAAGGCGAAATGGTGGTTTTAGTAGGGCCTAGTGGTTGTGGAAAATCAACACTACTGCGCATGATAGCGGGATTAGAAACCATCACAGATGGCGATTTACTGATTGATAATCGACGCGTAAATGAACATGAGCCTAGTGAGCGAGATATTGCGATGGTTTTTCAAAATTATGCCCTCTACCCACATATGTCTGTCTATGACAATATGGCGTATGGTTTGCGTAATCGAAAAGTCCCCAAAGCTGAAATCATAGCCCGAGTCGATCGCGCTGCTCATATGCTAGAAATAAGCCATTTACTGGATAGAAAACCTAAAGAGCTTTCTGGTGGACAACGCCAACGCGTTGCCATGGGCAGAGCGATTGTCCGTGATCCCAAAGTCTTCTTATTTGATGAACCGCTCTCTAACCTTGATGCCAAACTACGCGTACAAATGCGTCTTGAAATCAAAAAGCTTCAGCAAAAATTAGCCACTACTTCTGTTTATGTCACTCATGATCAAGTGGAAGCCATGACCTTGGCGGATAAATTAGTAGTACTAAACCAAGGTCATATAGAACAAGTTGGCTCCCCCTTAGAGATTTATGAAAGCCCAGCTTCTGTATTTGTGGCAACATTTATGGGATCACCGGCGATGAATATTTTAACCACTCATATCAATCGCGGTATTATTGAAATTGCGGATGGTCATCTTGCTATTTCTGCCCACTCATTACCTAATGGTGAGATCCAACTAGGATTACGTCCTGAACATTTGCTCATAAATCAACAAAATCCACTGTTTCATGCTAATGTCGATTTTATTGAAGCTTTAGGGGCTGATGTTTTAATTTACGCCACCACTTGTGACCAACAATCTATTGTTATTCGAGCCGCAAACGATCATGGTGTTAATGTGGGTAATAGAATAGGTGTTGCTATTTATCCAGAAAATCTACATTTTTTTGATCGACAAACCCAAAAACGGATTGAACGTCCTACCATGTTGTTAAGTGAACGATTAGTCTCTTAATTTATTCTCACTGTGATTCATTTTCAGTTTAATCTTAATAGCAATGTTTTTAGCATTGCTATTATTTTTTCATCGATGAGAAAACACACATAACATCAATATACTTAACACTTAAAATGTATAAAGTAGATTATTTTGATGCTATCCATTGCGATTAATCTTTGCTAAAAGAGAGATGATAAAAAATTTACAACATATTAAAATTTAATAAAAATTTTACAATAAATACCTTTAAATCCATTTTAAAAACCATGATTACTTACATTAATAAAAGTACACTTATTAAGG
>NZ_CAWQOK010000091.1:0-28289 GCF_963896075.1 Proteus sp. G4415 | reverse complement strand
TTATTATTTATTCTATTTTTAATAAAACCGCACCTTATATAAGATGCAGTTTTAAATAATATGTTAATGGCTCTTTTTTCTAAAAGCGAATGCAACTGAAAGTGCTTGTAGTAAACATAATGTTGAGGTTTGAGAACGAAACATTTTTATTTGTGCTTCTTTTACAGTTAAACAAACATCACTTAGACTTGCTAATGGGCTTATGGGGCTATCTGTTACAATAATTTGTTTAGCCTCTTTATAAGCTGCAATCTCACACATTTTTTGCATTTCTTCTGAATAAGGGTGGAAATGGATGCCAAACAGCACATCTCTATGTGTAATATTCCTAAGTTGTTCTTTATACATTCCCCCTAGGCAATTAACAAAGACGGTTTCACAAGGGATATGAGAAAGCGCGTGAAAAAAATAGCTCGCAGCACTAAAAGAATGGTGAAAACCACCTATATAGATAGTTTCTGCATACTCAAGTAGTTGTATAGTTTTATTTAACATATCCTTATGGGTTTGATGAGCTAACTGTTGCAAAGCGTGGCTATTGGCTTGTGCAAACTCTTGCAGAATATAATCTGGCTCATTTAAGTTTGGTGGTTCCTTTTTGTATTGCTGCTTATAGGTTAATTTTTCATTATCCATTTCACCCATTAAATGACGTTGAAATAAAAGTTTCATTTCATTAAATCCTTTGAAATGAAATGCATTGGCAAAACGGATTAATGTTGATGGAGGAACATTTGCTTTATCTGCAAGGATCGCGATTGTATCAAATGCTACACTGTTTTTATTATCCAAAAGATAATGTGCAACCTGCTGTAGCCTTTTACTTAATCCATTATAGCGGGAGCGAACTTGTTCCTGTAGTTCATTCAGATTTGTTGCAGTAGACATAGTGCCCTCAATAAAAATACGGCTACAATTGTAGTGTTTTTTCAAGTCAAATTGAATGTTTTTAGTTAATAACTATTAAAATGAAATCATGAGTTAATTTTAATTAAATAAATAACCTAAAGGTAATTATTCAATGTTAAAATCTCTATTCGTGTTAAAAGTAAGATGGTTTATTATCATAATGTGAAACTATTTTTTTGAGTTTAACTTTGGGTGAAATAATTATTTCAAGTCTAAAGTAAAACCCATTATATTATTTTAAGTCTTATGGTGGGCTATTTTTTATTTGTGATTGTGTTTTTTAATTCATTTTAAATTTAATTTATTGCCATATTTTAAGTTGTTTTGTTGGTGTTTATTACTAATTTAAAATAGATTAGTGTTTTTGTGCGCAATGGCTAATATTTATAATAGGTTACTTGCCTTATTAGATAATAATAGTAATTTATTGCTATCTTTATTTTAAATTATTTGAAGGCTTAGATTGTTGTATGGATAGTGAGGATGTTTGGTTTTATTTCTTGATGTGTTATTTTCATGAACACTATTCTGAACTTATTTCAGTTATTTTTATTATTAGCTTTATTGGAATTATTTGGGGTATTATTCATGAAATGCGCTGGCTATCTGTTTTTTTTACACTACCGCTGTTAATTTTTGTGGTTGGACTCATTTTTTCTAATTCTTGAGTTTAGGCGATGTTAAGTAAATCATATATAGCTTTGTAAATTTTTTCGATATTAAAATTAACTGACTCGCCTATTTATTCTCATTTCATTTCGCTACTTTTCTTTTATCGTAACAATATTAATACAGTAATAATATTAAGTTAATTTTTTGTTACACCTTCGACTTTACTGTTACATAAATCGCCTATATACTGTTTTTTGTATATATTATAATCAATAATTATATTGATAAATTAATCAATAAGGCAACTAATAAGCGATAATGACTCATTGATTATTATTGAAAAAGATAAACAAATAATTTGTTGAATTTTAGACTAACATTTTATATTTAATCTACTAATATAGTTAACGGCTTGTTAATAAAATATCGATTGAGGATCATTATGCAGTGGCGGAATACATCTACTCGCTATGGGCACTTGTCGCTTCTTTTACATTGGGGGACAGCATTAACCGTCTATGGCATGTTTGCCCTAGGATTGTGGATGGTAAATTTAGGCTATTACGATAGCTGGTATCATTCAGCCCCTGAAATACATAAAAGTATAGGGATAATTCTATTTATTGTTCTTCTTTTCCGAGCAATTTGGCGTTGGATTTCTCCTCCACCAACAGCATTATCCAGCTATAGTCGACTTACTCGCATTAGTGCCCATGTGGCTCATATGCTGTTATATCTAATTTTATTTGCCATCATTATAAGTGGCTATTTAATTTCTACTGCTGATGGTCAGCCAATATCTGTATTCGATTGGTTCTCAGTACCTGCTGTTTTCACAGGGGAAGGGGAACAAGCTGATTTAGCCGGTGATGTACATCTTTATTTAGCCTGGGCGGTTGTTGTGTTATCGCTATTACATGCCGCGGGTGCATTAAAACATCACTTTATAGATAAAGATATTACATTGAAACGTATGCTTGGCATAAAAACACAATAATTAAATTTATATTACCCTGTTAATAACAATATTATGGAGAGAACAATGTTTAAGAAGGCGTTATTGAGTTTAACTGCAGGTGCATTATTATTTAATGCTAGTTCAGCATTAGCGGCTGATTATCAAATTGATAAACAAGGGCAACATGCTTTTGTGCAATTTCGTATCCAACACTTAGGTTATAGCTGGTTATACGGCACATTTAAAGATTTTGATGGAAGCTTCACTTACGATAAAGAAGATCCTTCAAAAGATAAAGTCGATGTTGTGATTAAAACGGGTAGTTTAGATACTAATCACGCTGAACGTGACAAACACTTACGTAGTGCTGATTTTTTTAACGTCAGTAAATATCCTGAAGCTAAGTTTGTCTCAACCAAAGTGACTCGTGATGGTGAAAATTATACGGTGACGGGTGATTTAACACTTAATGGCGTTACAAAACCAATTTCACTAAATGCAAAATTAATTGGTGAAGGTACTGATCCGTGGAAAGGGTATCGCGCTGGTTTTGAAGCAACAGGTAAAGTTAATCTGAAAGAGTTTAACTTTAAATCAGATTTAGGACCAAAATCGCAAGAAGCAGAATTAATCATCTCTGTTGAAGGTGTGAAAAAAAATTAAACGTAGCGAATATTGGTAAGCAATAATTTGCGATATCACCTAATAGATTAAAAACTGATGCTTTTAGCATCAGTTTTTTTTTACTTAAGATACGTAACTTGTCTTATACTTACTTAAGAAAATTTCTGTAAGATAGATAAATCGTTATTAATTATTAGAGAGTTTATTTTTTATAAGTGATAAGAAAGTGGTCAAAATGAGGAAAATAAGATTAAGCTTATCTAATAATTTAAAGGTGAAAAATTATGCTAAAAAAATTACGACATACTTTATTAAGTACATTAATTATTTCAGGTACCTTTTTAAGTAGTATAACTACGGCGCAAGCTTGTACCCGAGTTGTTTATTTAGGTGAAAATAACCAAATAATTACCGCTCGTTCTATGGACTGGAAATACGAAATTGGTACTAATTTATGGATATTCCCTCAAGGAATGCAACGTTCTGGTGAGGCTGGTGATAATTCAGTTCAATGGCAATCAAAATATGGTAGTGTGATTGCATCAGGTTATGATATTTCTACTACTGATGGTATTAATGAAAAAGGATTAGTGGCTAATTTATTATGGCTTGCTGAATCAGATTACCCAAGTTATTCCAAAGATAAGCCTGCAATGGCTATTTCTGCATGGGCACAATATGTATTAGATAATTTTGCTACTGTTGAAGAGGCGGTAACTGCTTTAAAAGATGAGCCTTTTATTGTCTTAACAGACAAAGTACCCGGACAGGATAGAGTCGCAACGTTACATTTATCATTGTCTGACAGTTCTGGTGATAGCGCAATTATTGAATATATTGATGGTAAACAGGTGATCCACCATAGCCGAAAATATCAAGTGATGACTAACTCCCCTATATTTTCTGAACAGTTAGCATTAAATAGCTATTGGCAGCAGATTGGTGGTACGGTAATGTTACCGGGTACTAATAGAGCATCGGATCGTTTTGCAAGAGCCTCTTTTTATATTAATGCTATTCCTAAATCGCAATCGAGCAAAAAATCACTTGCCAGTGTATTTGGGGTGATCCGCAATGTTTCGGTGCCTTATGGATTAAGTACCGTAGAATCTCCAGAAATATCATCGACTCGTTGGAGAACTGTCGCTGATCATAAAAATCAGCTCTACTTTTTTGAATCTGCATTATCACCAAATACTTTTTGGGTTGATTTGAAACAAATTGATTTTTCAAAAGAAACAGGAAAAGTGATGATGTTAGCGTTAGGCCAAGAGCAGTCAACGATTTATTCAGGAGATGCAAGCTCTCAGTTTAAGCCAGCGAAACCTTTTAAATTTAAAGGGTTAGAAAATATACCAATACAAAATTAATAGAAATTAGATAAAAATGAAGTTATCGGCAGTCGTTAATTTTATGGAGACATCGTCTTTTAGCAGAAAGATGATGTCTTTCTTATTGATCTTGAATAGTCTTTTTATTATTTACTCGATATTACTTTCTCGTGGTGTTTATCTTGATTGGGAAATACACGGTTTTGCTGACTGGCTAAAATCGTTAGGTATATTGAAATTACTTGATATTCCTAAAGTGATGTTAGCGAGTGCACTTATTTTGCTCTCTTTCTTTATGTATATGGGGGCGCGGATTGCGTGGTGCGTTTCATTAATATTATTAGTGACGATCGTTTTTTTAGATGTCGCGGTTTATCACCAAGCTGGTACTCAAGCCTATACTTCATTAGCATTAGCCATTGTATTGGTTATCAGCCGGCGTGCTTTTCCTCATCATAGCTTAACCAGTGCCGGTTTTGTTGCTTTTATCTGTACGATTTCGCTACTGAGTTTCTCTATGTTAGGCAGCCTCTATATTGGTGATGAATTTAAACCACATATCACAACGTTAATGGATGCTTTCTACTTTTCCATTGTCTGTATGACAACACTTGGTTTTGGCGATATCGTTCCTATCTCAAGTAATGCGAGAATGTTTACCCTAACAGTGGTTATTTTGGGGATCACTGTTTTTACGACTTCTATTGTTTATGTGATGGGATTTTTGGCTCGTGGTACTCGCGATATTGTGAAGAAAAGGATCGCTAAAATGCATGATCATTTTATTATTATTGGCTCTTCAATGTTGGCAGCACAATTAGAGAAAGGGCTTAGAGAGCAAGGTAAACCGGTTATTGCGATTTGTTCGGATAAAAAGCAAGCCATGTATGATAAAGAAGCCAATATTATTGAAGGTGATCCAACCAATGTAAAAACATTACAAACGGCAAATATTCGCCAAGCGAGTTGGGTGGCGACGTTATCTGAAAGTGATGCGGAAAATACCTTTATTTTATTAACTATTCAAGAGTGTCCAGACCTTCAAGCGAAATTAATCACTATCATTAATAAAGATGAGAATAGAGAAAAAATAAGTCGATTACGTCCAGATATGCTGTTGTCTTTAGCTTCGTTAGGCAAAGAAATTATGATGAAAGTCCTTTGTGGTGAATCTATTAATTCGTCTGATGTTACTGATTTATTAATCAATAAATATTTAAAATAATGTATGTCAAAAATCACCCTTTACCTAAGAGAGTGATTGCAATAAGATGTATTTAAAATGCATCTTAATAGAGGTTGAATTATGGAACTTGTTACGTATAAAACGCTACCTGAATGGCACTTAACAGCGATCCCTTTAGCATTATTAGAGCGTCATAACACAAAAGAAGGCACTTATGCGCAAATGCGGATATTACAAGGGAGTATGACATTTGTGCTATTTAAGGATGATGGAGAACAAGTGTTCTTAGAGTGTGATAGCGAAAATCAGCCTCCGCTTATTCAACCTCAGCAATGGCATAAAATCGATAAAGCGAGTGATGATGTACTTTGCCAGCTCTCTTTTTTATGCACTCCCGAAGATAAATTTTTTAAAGAAAATGATTTGTCATTACCTCATTCGGAAGTGCGTTATATGGCAACATTGACTACCCCATGTAAAGTGCTTGATTTAGGCGCAGGGCGTGGTCGTAATAGCTTCTATTTAGCATTACAAGGTTATGATGTGACCGCATTAGATATTAATGCCGCTCATATTGATGCAATTGAAGCCGTCAAAGCTAAAACCGGTTTAGCGATCAAAAGCGGCTTATATGATATAAATGAAGCAGCATTAAATGAGAAATACGATATTATTATTTCTACTGTGGTTTTGATGTTTTGCCAGCGTCAACGTATCGCAGATATTATTAAAAATATGCAGGAGTGTACAAATCCAGAGGGGATTAATGTCATTGTTTGTCCTGTTGAAACAGCAAATAGTGGATCTGCTGAAGTTCCTTTCAAAACCTTCTTGCGCCAAGGTGAGTTAGCGGATTATTACCAAGGCTGGGATATTATTAAATATAATGAAAATCCAGGGCATCTACATAAAACTGATGCTAATGGTAATCGTATTCAACTTAATTTTGCGACATTAATTGCGCGTAAAAAATAATAAATAGATGGTGAGAAAAATACCCTCGTTAGATCACAGCGAGGGTATTTTAGTATTTGAAAACTATAGGGGCTCTTTGGGAGCCTCTGTTTTTTCTTTGGCTTCTGAGCGTTGTAGTATTCTTTCGAGTAGAACCGTATAAATAGGTCGCCCGCCTAATAATTGCGCCAGCATGGTTGCGCCAAGACAGGTAATTATCATTGGCAAAATAAGTTGATAGTTATCGGTCATTTCTAGAACTAACACAATCCCAGTTAGTGGTGCTCTCACCGTTGCGGCAAATAAAGCACCCATTCCAGCAATAGCAAAAGTGCCAATTTGAATTTGATAATCAGGGAAAAGATAGGTTGCCATTAATCCAAAAGCGCTACCAAAGAGTGTGCCTAAGGCTAATGTGGGGGCAAAAATTCCTCCTGGTGCACCGGAGGAGAAGCTGATAATGGTGGTGATGGTACGTAACACAAAAAATATTAGCAGTGCAGTTAACGAATATCCTCCGGCACTTAATGCAGGAATAATACTAAAACCGCCTCCGGTTATTTCAGGAATAATCAACGCAAGTAAACCACATGCACCACCAATCACGCCACCGGCTAAAACAAAACGTGAGGTTTTATCTTGATAAAAATGTTGGAATTGTGTTTGAACATAAAACAGTAATTTACTAAAAATAACCCCAACAACACCAAATAACATTCCTAACACTAAATAGAGCCACAGTGTATTCATCGGCGCTGAAGAAAATTTACCTATCTGTATGACGCCTCCTTCACCATTAATTAGGCGAAATACAATACAAGACATGATCACGCCAATGAAGACGGATTTAATAGAGATAAGATTATATTTAAATTGTGGTCTCATCTCTTCAATAATAAATAGAATGCCTGCCAAGGGAGCATTAAAGGCAGCCGTTAAACCGGCAGCAGCCCCTGTGGCTAATAGTGTTTGGCGCGTTCCTTTATCTTTAACGCGAGAGACATCATTAACGAGTTGACCAATATTAGCCCCTAGTTGCACGGTGGGGCCTTCACGACCAAGTACCATACCTGAGCCTAAGGTACCGATACTGGCTATAAATTTTACTGGCAATACCCGCCACCAACGAACTGGCCGAATATCTATCATTGCCCCTTCAATTTCCGGTATACCTGAACCACCAGATTCTGGTGAAAACTTCTTCACTAAGTAGTAGCCACTCATGGCTAAAAGAGAGGAAACAAGTAACGTGCCAATAGCCAAAAGATAAGGGTTGGTTAATACCTCGGCTAATTTATCTTGTCTTAAATGAATGACCCAGCCAACGGCTTTTTCAAATAGTACCCCAATTAATCCGGCTAACGTACCGATAATGGCGGAAAGAATAAGCGTTTTCACCGGGGCAAGGTTAGTTTCTTTCGCTTTTCTAAACCAATTAAAGCGTTGTTGATTTTGCGATTTTTTGATCGTGTTTCGCTGATACATAATTTATGTTTTATATATAAATAACAATGTATCTAATAATAGCGTAATTTAATCATCAAGTGATATTTCTCACATAATGTAATCAATTTCATAATTAGTCGGTTTTTTTTCTAGCATATTTCCTTTTTTTCATCTTTAGTGTATCTGATAACAAAAAATATATATTTACATAACATTTGGATAAAAAGGGTAACGTATGGATTTCATCACAAATATATTAAGCGCTATTAATGGCGTGGTGTGGGGAGTACCGATGTTAGTCGGCATTCTAGGCATCGGTCTATTTATGCAGTTTAGACTCTCTTTTCTGCCAATTAGAAAATTAGGTACAGGATTTAAACTCTTATTTGAGAAAAATGATAAAAGAGGTGAGGGGCAAATCTCACCTTTTAATGCATTAATGACGGCGCTTTCTGCCACTATCGGTACGGGCAATATTGCTGGAGTCGCTACAGCGGTTGTATTAGGTGGACCGGGAGCGCTATTTTGGATGTGGATGACTGCTTTAGTCGGTATGGCGACTAAATATTCAGAAGCTGTGTTAGCGGTACGTTTTCGTGAGGTTGATAAATACGGCAACTACGTTGGCGGACCTATGTATTATATTAAAAACGGTTTAGGTAAAAAATGGCTTTGGTTAGGAACGCTATTTGCTATTTTTGGTAGTTTTGCCGGCTTCGGTATAGGTAATACGGTACAGGCAAACTCAGTGGCGGATGTTTTGCAAAGTAATTTTGGTATTTCTACCACAGTGACAGCAATTGCATTAGTTATTTTAGTCGGTGCTGTATTAATTGGTGGAATTAAGCGTATTGCTGATGTTGCCGGTAAATTAGTGCCCATTATGACAGTAGGGTATTTTGGGGCAGGGATTGTCGTACTCGCACTGAATATTACTGCTATTCCTGATGCATTTATGTTGATTGTAAAATCTGCTTTCACACCGGTTGCTGCGCAAGGTGGGTTTGCTGGTGCGGCTGTTTGGGCGGCAATACGTTTTGGTGTTGCACGAGGTGTATTCTCCAATGAAGCAGGATTAGGTAGTGCACCCATTGCTCATGCGACAGCCAAAACACAAAACCCGATCCGTCAAGGCTTAATTGCCATGTTGGGGACTTTCATTGATACCATTATTGTCTGTTCTGTCACCGGATTAACGATTGTGATCACCGGACAGTGGCTGACAGGGCAAAGTGGGGCAACACTTACTGCAAGTTCGTTCTCTATGGCTATCCCTGGAGGTAACTATATTGTTGCGATCGCATTGGCTGTTTTTGCTTTTACCACTATTTTAGGTTGGAGCTATTACGGTGAGAAATGTGTGCAATATCTATTTGGACCGAAAGCCATTATGCCTTTTCGTATTGCATGGTTAATTGCCTTGCCAATTGGCGCGACTCAATCCTTAGAATTTGTTTGGTTACTTGCTGATACATTAAATGCGATGATGGCTATTCCTAACTTAATTGCATTAGCACTGCTTAGCCCCATCGTTTATCGTCTAACAAAAGACTATATAAAAGATGTTAATGCGGTTGATATTGATCTAAATGAACAAGTGAATTCTGTAAGCAAAAAAGAAGCAGAAGCGGAATAAACGCGTTTGTTTATCTAAGGCTAAATGACCATCTAAACGAATAACCGTATGTGAGCAGTTAATATTAGATATTAGGAAAAGCGCATACGGTTTTTTGTTGCTTACAGCAAATAAAAAGCCTTCTGGGGAGAAGGCTAAGAGATGAGTATAGATAATTATATTTATAAGAATATGCTTAACTAGAGGTTAATTATTCTTTGGTACTAATGAAGATGTTTTTCACTTGGCTGTAGGCATCTAACATCATTTTATGCGTTTCACGACCTAAGCCTGATTTTTTATAACCGCCAAATGGTGCATGAGCAGGAAGTTCATGATAAGTATTTACCCACATACGGCCAGTTCTAACGGCTTTTGCAACTCGTAGTGCGCGGTTAATATCTTGAGTCCAGACACCACCACCAAGGCCATATTCAGAGTCATTAGCCATTTCAATAACATCTTCTTCATTATCAAATGGGATCACACATAATACAGGGCCAAAAATTTCTTCACGTGCGACACGCATTTGGTTTGTGGCATTGATAATAATGGTTGGGCGAACAAAAAAGCCATCATCAAACCCTTCACCCGTAATACGCTCACCTCCTGTGAGTATGGTTGCACCTTCTTTTTTGGCCAGCTCAACATAACCTAAAATGGTATCCATTTGCGCTTGGCTGACTTGGGTACCCATTTGTGTATTAGGATCAAGTGGATCACCAACACGGATACGCTCAAATTCTGCTTTTAACTCTTTTAAGAATGCGTCATGAATATCTCTATGTAAGAATAAACGGGAGCCAGATTCACAGGCCTGTCCTTGGTTCATTAATATCGCTAATGCGGAATATTTAACGGCTTTTTTCATATTCGCATCAGGGAAGACGATATTGGCTGACTTACCCCCCAATTCTAAAGTGGCTGGTACCATTTTTTTCGCCGCCGCAGCTGCAACGGTATAACCTACATTGGTTGAACCGGTAAATGCTAGTTTATCAATGTCTTGGTGTTCTAGAATAGCTTGTCCAGCAACAGATCCACGACCAGTAACAATATTTATAACACCGGCTGGTAATATTTCATTTAAAATACGACCTAGCTCTAATAATGAAAGTGAGGTGAGTGTGGCTGGATTAATAACAACGGTATCTCCAGCGGCGATGGCAGGGGCTAATTTCCAAGCAGCCATTAATAATGGAAAATTCCATGGAATAATTTGTCCAACGACACCAATGGGCTCACGAATAACAAGACTCAGGGTATTTTCGTCTAAGACAGCACTTTCATCGGTATGAGAGCGTATCACGCCTGCAAAATATCGAAAATGGTCAATAGAGGCGGGTAAATCGATGTTTTTCGATTCATTGAGTGGTTTACCGTTATCAAGAGACTCAATCCAAGCAAAACGTTCTTGCTCTTGTTCTAAACGGTCAGCAATTTTTAATAATAGCGCTTGGCGTTGAGCAGGAGAGGTTTTACGCCAATGATCAAAAGCTTTACGAGCCGCTTTTACAGCAAGATCAACGTCTTCAGCTGTACCTGATGGATATTCACTTAATAACTCACCGGTTGCGGGACTATAGGTTTTGGTCGTTTGTTGCGATGTACTGGATACCCATTCGCCGCCGATTAACATTTTGTAGCTTTCTAAGGGACGAAATTCGGATGGAACATTATTTAATTTAATCATTTTTAATCTCCAGTGTAGGGGGAGTATCGTCAAATTCTATAGTTTCATTTCGTAATACTCGTACTATTAAAATATATCAATTGTAGTAATTTTATTAGCTATTGATGCAATAGGTAATATTAACTATCAAAAATAATAAATAGATATTATATATACAATGAGAACTAATTAATTTAATCGATTCATCTCACTCTTTTTTAGCTGAGATGTAACAAAATCATCCCGTGCGACACTGCAACATTTCTTCTCAATTTCCCTTATAAGAAAAGCCCTTTAGTTTGTTTACTCACCCTCTTACGAGGTGTGAAGCCAAATCAACAGAAAAAAAAGCAAGCTCTTAAGCACAGCAATAAATTGCGTTAGATCAAACATGGCGCAGATTATTTCATCTGACACTTTTCCTACTATAAAAATGGCGTATTCTTATGTTGCATATTTAATGCAACTTATAAAAATAAAGCGTCATCTTATAGAAGGAATTCGATATGTATTGTGTGCAATGTGAACAAACAATGAGAACACCTGTTGGTAATGGTTGTGCCTATGCACAAGGTATGTGCGGTAAAACAGCAGAAACCTCTGATCTACAAGACTTATTGGTGGCAGTATTAGAAGGGCTGTCAGCATGGGCATTAGCTGCGCGTAGTGTTGATATTATTGATCACGATATAGACAGCTTTGCGCCACGGGCTTTCTTCTCGACGTTAACCAATGTTAATTTTGATTCTGAACGTATTGTTGGATATGCCAAAGAGGCTATTTATTTACGTGAAAGCTTAAAATCACGTACGTTAGCCAAAAATGCAGCCATCCAAGTCGCTCATCCTAAAGCCGAAATTCAATTAGAAGGCAACGACTTAGCCAGTCTACAGAAACAAGCCCAACGCTTTGCATTAAATAATGATAAAGCGCAAGTGGGGGATGATTTACATGGTTTACGTATGCTTTGCTTGTATGGCTTAAAAGGTGCTGCTGCTTATATGGAGCATGCTCATGTTTTAGGCCAGTACGATGATGAAATTTATGCTGAATATCATCGTTACATGGCATGGTTAGGTACCGATCCTGCGGATATGAATGAGTTGCTAGACAATGCAATGGGCATTGGTCAAATGAACTTTCGTATTATGGCGTTATTGGATAAAGGTGAAACTCAAGCTTATGGTGATCCAACCCCTGTTTCCGTTAATGTACGCCCAGTAGCAGGTAAAGCTATTTTAATTTCAGGCCATGATCTGAAAGATTTACAGATGCTACTTGAACAGACCGAAGGTAAAGGCATTAATGTTTATACGCACGGTGAAATGTTACCCGCCCATGGTTATCCAGAGCTGAAAAAATATAAACACTTAGTCGGTAACTACGGAAGTGGTTGGCAGAATCAACAAAGTGAATTTGCCAAATTTCCTGGCCCTGTGTTAATGACATCTAACTGTATTATTGATCCTAATGTGGGGAACTATGGCGATCGTATTTGGACGCGTAGTATTGTTGGTTGGCCGGGTGTGAAACACATTAAAGGTGATGATTTCTCTGAAATGATTGAGCAAGCGCTCTCTTTAGAGGGATTTCCGTACAGTGAAATTGAACACTTAATTACTGTTGGATTTGGTCGTCAAACACTCTTAAATGCGGCTGATACAGTGATTGATTTAGTTTCACAGAAAAAACTTCGTCATGTCTTCTTAGTTGGGGGATGTGATGGTAGTCGTGGTGAACGTAGCTACTATACCGATCTTGCTCGTGCCATTCCCCAAGATTGCTTAATTATGACATTAGCTTGTGGTAAATATCGCTTTAATAAACTTGATTTTGGCACATTAGAGGGCTTACCGCGCTTACTTGATGTGGGTCAGTGTAACGATGCCTACTCTGCGATTATGCTAGCGGTTAATCTTGCAGAAAAATTAGGTTGTGGTGTAAATGATTTACCCCTGTCCTTGATTTTGTCGTGGTTTGAACAAAAAGCGATTGTTATTTTATTAACCCTACTCTCATTAGGGGTAAAAAATATTTATACTGGGCCGACTGCGCCTGCATTTTTAACCGATAATTTGCTCGCAATACTTAATGAAAAATTTGGTATGCGTGCGATCACCACGCCAGAACAAGATCTTCAAGAAATTCTTTCTGCTTAATTTATTTATTCATCATCATTGCCGAAGCCTAAAGGCTTCGGTAAGGAAGCAATATCCATGACGATGCCAACAGCTCTTTGTCCTAATCGTATGCAAGTTCACTCTATCCATCAGGAAACCCCGGAAGTGTGGACACTGAATTTAATTAACCATGATTTTTATCGCTATAAACCTGGCCAATTTGCACTAGTCAGTATTAATAATAGCGATGAAATAATGCGAGCTTATACGCTCTCATCTTCTCCGGGATTAAGTCCTTTTGTCTCTTTAACGGTTCGTCGTATCGACAATGGGGTGGGGTCAACGTGGTTAACATCCCAAGTTAAACCGGGTGATTATCTCTGGCTATCAGATGCACAAGGGGAGTTCACCTGTGCAGATAGAGAAGGAACGCGTTATTTAATGCTCGCTGCGGGGTGCGGTGTGACCCCTATTATGTCGATGACGCGTTGGTTGTTAAATAATCAACCTAAAGCGGATATCACGGTCATTTTTAATATTCGCGAACAGAGCCAATTTATTTTTGAAAAAGAGTGGTTAGAGTTGGCTAATGCTTATCCCTATAATCTCAATTTTATTATGATGCCTAAATTACCGGATGATAAGGGAATTTTTAGTGGACGTATTTCACAAGAAAAACTAGCCGCTTTAGTACCGGATATTGCCAGTCGTACTGTTATGTGTTGTGGGCCTAATAGTTATATGGAAGATACTGCGCGTTTTGCCAAAAATCTTGGTGTTTGTGCAGAGAATATTTTTATGGAACGTTTTGGTGATGAGCCAATGTGTGTTGATGAAGCACAACAACTTACTATGACTATTCGTCATCCGTTAAAGCAAATTAACGTACCGGTGGGGATGACATTATTAACAGCGATGGAAGAAAACAGTGTTCCTGTTTTGGCTGCTTGTCGTGCTGGAGTGTGTGGTAGCTGTAAAACACGCATTGTGAAAGGTGATTATGAGGTCACCAGCACCAGTACTTTAACTGCTGATGAGATAGCACAAGGTTATGTTTTAGCCTGTAGTTGTCGATTAACAGGTGATGTTGAACTAGCCTAATCATTCATTTTATTATCTATTCTTTATCTATCCTTCTATTTTACCCCGCTAATTTATTAGCGGGGTTTTTTGTTATTATTTTTAAAAAGAGAGTTTATTTATTCAATATAATATATAACACGTAAAGCTATAATGAATTAAATATTTATTTTACTTAATTAGCAGTTTACTGATACACATTCTGCTATTATTTAATTTATGATAGGGAAAGGGGGGATATATGAGAAAATTGTTATTTATTTGTTTATTTACTGTCATACTTTCTGGTTGCGAAAAAAATCAAACCCTAGATGGCTCTAATGTTGAGTCATTACGAATATCGATTGTAGAAATGCGCAATTCATTACCGCTTGAAGAGCAGCAACGCTTTGATGAAGCAATAGAATTAGCCATGCTAAATGATATTAATTTTAATGATTTAGTCATTGCTGGGCGCAATAAAAATGCTGATATGATCACGCGAAAAATGTGTCAATCGTTAGATGGTAAAACAGTCAATGAGATCTTCTCACAAGCTGAAGAAATAAAAGTACAAAAATTAGCATTAAAATAATCAATTAATAACCAATTTATTTAAAACTATTTTATTCATCTCTATTTGAGGTGAGTATTTAATTAATGATGTAAAAAATAAGCGATTTAAGATTTATCAATAGAACTTAAACAAAACTACGATGAGACTTTTCATTATAATGTGAGTGGTTATAATGCGCGCCGCATTCGCAAGAAAAGTGCAGTATCTCGTTAGGCGAGGCTCCTATACAAACACAGGTTACTGATCTGACGACGTCGAGAGACGCCCAAGATTAGGACAAGATATATCGACCGAAGGTATATCTCCATGTAACTTCCAGTATTCATCGGATACGTTGTATAGTGCTAAAACCGAGACGTGTAGATAGCTTTTGCATTCTCGCATCTGGTTTCGCCCCTATTGAGAACTGATTTGCTAAACACAAACAGTCATAGGGAACCAAAAAAATGAAATTTACTCCTCAACATAAAATGGATGCTGCATTAATGGCAGGCACATCCTTAAACACACCCAATAATCATTCAATACAAGAGCAACATCATCGTTTAAAAGATGATGCTACCGTTAGTGCTTATATGAGCCAGAATTATATTTCTGTTTCTGTCGCAGATTCGGTTGAACATGTAAAAGCACAGCTGGTTAATGATTTAAAAGATGAATTAATTCCAACTTATCTGTATGTCGTAGATAAAGATAATTATCTTAACGGTATTTTGCCGGTTAAATCATTACTACTTGCTGATAATGGGCTTTTTGTTTCGGATATTATGCGCCAAACATTTTTCTCAGTTTCACCGGAGCAAAGCCGACATGATGTTTATCAGTTAATTAGCCAAAGTGGTTTAGACAGTGTACCTGTGATGCATTTTGGTAAGTTAGTTGGTGTATTACGGCCTCAAGATATTGCTGATTTAATTGAAGATGAAAATACGCTAGATGCACAAATGCAGGGGGCAACGTCGCCATTAGAACAACCTTATTTAGAGACAAGTCCGGTTACTTTGTGGCGTAAACGTGTTGTCTGGCTATTAATGCTGTTTATTGCTGAAGCTTATACCAGTACGGTGTTACATGCTTTTGAAGACAGACTTGAAGCTGCTATCTCTTTAGCTTTCTTTATTCCATTATTAATTGGTACTGGTGGCAATAGCGGTACACAAATTACCTCAACATTAGTACGTGCCATGGCATTAGGTGAGGTGAGCTTGCGTAATGTATGGTCAGTATTAAGAAAAGAGATCACGACCTCGATAATGGTGGCTTTAACCATGGGAATAGCAGGATTTATTCGTGCTTGGACCTTAGGGGTTGGCATGGAAGTGATGATAGTGGTGGGATTAACGCTAATTTCAATTACGGTTTGGAGTGCTATTGTATCTTCTATTATTCCAATGGTATTAAAGCGTATTGGTGTTGATCCTGCGGTGGTGTCTGCACCTTTTATTGCAACATTTATTGATGGTACTGGGCTTATTATCTACTTTGAAATAGCATCTCATACCATGAGTGTGTTTGCTTAATATATCAATTCTCCCCTATTTATACCGAATAAAGCCGATAAACTAACAAGTTATCGGCTTTATTTTTTGTTTGCTAGCTTACTTTTTTTTACTCTTTAATTAATTGTAAAATCGCCTGACAATGACGACAACGATACTGGGTTTCTCCTCGTTGTACTTTATTGTGTCGGCGAAGAGTTAACTGGTGTATTTCTTGGCAGCGACAAGCATAGCTAAACGTTTTTGCTGTTACATTGCTGATATCAAAATGATGGGTCCGTTTCGCACTCACCTGTAACACAGTTTCCATCATCCATTTCCACTCCTTGCCATGAGGTGCCACACGACCAAAATGGCGACTAACTAGCAGATGTGCTAATTCATGAGGAATAACTTCTTCAATAAAATTCTGTTTATTTTCAATCAATAATGTAGGATTAAGACGGATCTCCCAATTTGCATAATAGGCACTGCCTGCAATAGTTCCTCTCTGGTTATATTGTAGAGTGGGTTCTGGGTAATCTGTATTAAGATATTTATTGGCCTGTTGCAGTTTTTCACGCAGTGTACGCATAACACTTTGCACTAAGGCGATAGGGACTCTTACTGTTTTCATATTAGAGAGCATATAGCGCCTTATTAAAACACGCAATAAAAGAAAACTTGCACAATATATAAATTAACATATTATTAAAAAGTATATTGATTATGGAGTTTACCATGACACAACGAGTTCAACCTGATTTATTGGAAGCCATGAAATTAGCGGCTAATGAAGCCTCTAGTATGCTGAAAACGCTAGGCAATGGTGATCGACTACTCTTATTGTGCCAATTAAGTCAGGGCGAAAAAAGTGTCAGTGAATTGGAAGAAAGTTTAGGGATCCGCCAGCCTACGCTTTCTCAACAACTTACTGTGTTAAGAAATGAAGGGCTTGTGAATACTCGTCGTGATGGAAAACGTATTTTTTATTCTATTGCTGATGAAAAAGTATTGGTGCTATTAAATACACTTTATCAGCTATATTGTCCTATAGCAGGTTAACTTATGAATATAGATTGGGTTCACTTTACGCCTTGGAGCTCGGCATTGGGTGGGCTATTAATAGGTTTAGCAGCGGCTATTTTATTACTGTTTAATGGTCGTATTGCAGGTATTAGTGGGATTTTAGGAGGAGTATTAACCACTAACCAACAAGGTAATGGGTGGCGATGGGCATTTTTACTCGGTATGTTGATTACACCGACACTATTTTATCTATTTGATAAACCGTTAACACCTATTATCGACGTTTCACCTTGGCAGTTGATCATTGCCGGTGTACTGGTGGGAGCAGGTACACGTCTGGGGAATGGCTGTACCAGTGGGCATGGAATTTGCGGATTAGCACGATTATCGCGTCGTTCTATTGTTGCAGTTCTTGTCTTTATGGTGACGGCATTTGTGACTGTGTATATTCAACGCCATGTCATCGGAGGCTAAGATAATGACCAAATTAATTGCTTTTATTAGTGGCCTATTATTTAGTGCTGGATTGATCATCGGTGGTATGAGCAACCCACAAAAGATCTTGGCATTTTTAGATATTCGTGGGGATTGGGATCCGTCATTGTTATTTATTATGGGGGCGGGGCTTATCGTCAGTGCTATTAGTTACCAAATTGCACGTCATCGTCAACAAAGTTTATTAGCCTGTCCTCTGGCCATTCCAACTAAAACAGTGATTGATAAACCTCTCGTCTTCGGCAGTATCTTATTTGGTTTAGGATGGGGGCTTGCGGGTATTTGCCCTGGACCCGGTTTGGTATTAGCGGGGGGTGGTTTTACCCAAGGTGTATTATTTGTGTCAGCTATGATTGTTGGGTGGCTAATTATTGGGTTAATTCGCAAACCACAATAATCATCACTATTTTAATCACACGCGATAAAAAACAACAAACGGACCGCATTAGCTGTCTGTTTGTTGTTTAATCTTGTTACGGGATTATTTAAAATCTGCGTAAGGAATAAGCGGGTTAGGCGGAAGATCTAAATCACCATTCCATCCATCAAATGAATAGCGTAAATACATTAGTGCATGGCTTGGCGTATAGTTTTTCGCTTGCTGAATATCGATAGCGGCACCTATAAACCAATGTGGTGTTATTCGATGTTCAATTAATGCTCTTGCTGTATAACCAAAACCATGACCCGAATCCCCCTTATCAATGATATTTCTCTCATGCTTAAATATTTCTTTTATGGGATCAGAATTAAATTTATCGCTTGAAACGAGATTTTGTAATGGATAACGTCTGCTATCATAGGTTTTTGAATAAGACCAAGAGAGAGAGCCAGATACTTCCCATGACCAATTTTCAGTACGTTGACGGTAATTAACGGGCAGTGAGAATGAGAGATATTGTTGTGGGCTATAATAACCCCCTTGCCCCAAGGTGTAGCCACTAAGATCTTTATTGTAATGCCAAAGCATGCTATTTAAGCCAACAGAAATGCGGCGATCATTTTCATTGATTAACTTATAGTAATAACCACCCATGGCTTTTACACTGCTGTTATTTTTAACATTTTTTCCTGTTAATCTATCAAACGATATTTCTCCCCAATACCCATCCTTGCCTCCCAGATCATAACTGCCACTTAAACGAAGCCCCGTTTTTCTTACTCCTCCCCAAACTTGATTGGTCCAACTATCACGTTGGCCTGCAAAGGCAAGTAATGAGCTATTTACCGGGCGACGGTGAAGATCTACACTCCAACCGAGATGATAAAAACTATCGTTATAAGCAATTTTACCTACCCAATCAGTTACATTAAAACCGAGTGGCGTGGTACCTAAATCCCATTGCCATTGCTCATTTTCCCAACCGATAGCAGGACTAACACCAAAGGCTTTTTGCTTTAGAGGGAAACAACCTGTGCGATAACAACTACCAAATTTAGCATCGTATGGCGCTGTACCTAATGTGCCACTATTTAAGTGCACAAAATCAGTACGCCAAAAGAAACGTCCATGATAAATAGGATGATCCAGTTGTAACATGGTGGTATGAGCGCGTAATTTAGAGTATCCCTCACTGCCATTTGATCCCCAATAATCATGCTCTAGGGTAAAACGCCACTCTTGTTGACGATAAAGGGTACTTGCATCATCACGTACACTACGTGATAGCCAATTATCATTTGGGTTGTTACGCATAAGTGTGGTGTATTCAATATTGTTTTTTGGCAGTGTATGCGTGATACCCTCTTTTAGCATCGCTTGTTGATAATAGTGATGAGCGGATTGAACTTGTTGGCTATCACGATAAAAACGACCAATATCACGTAAAATTAATCCATCAGCACTATCTGGCTCCTTGTCAACTTGGCGAGCTAAATAGATAAAATAGTGTTTGGCTTTATCAATATTTCCCGTCGTTTTTTCAGCGTTTGCTAAACGTCTTAGTGAATAGTGGTTAAATTTTTCAGGAGATAATTGTTCTATCTGAGCTAAGTAATAACGAGCTTGATCTATTTGATGTTGCGCTAAAGATATCTCTGTTGCACCTAATAGTGCTGTTTCATTATTAGGCGCTAAATTTAATACTGTATGATAATAATTTAATGCTTGATTGAGTTGGTCATCTTCTTCGGCCCATTGCGCTAATAACAGATAGCTTTCTATTTTTTGCTCAGGAGGAATATGGGTGAAAAGATATTCGACAGCTTGCTGTTGTTGGTTATGTTCTCTTAGTGATTGTGCATGCGCCATAATTTGACCAAAACGTAATTGGCTATCTAAGGCGTTCATACTTTCACTGCGCTGCGATAAAGGGATCGTCTTTAAGGTGTTAAGTGCTTGTTGTGCTCGCCCTGTTTTATTGAGATATAACGCATAGGCATATCGTCGAGAGGGATCATTAGGTCGTCGTTGATTAAGTTGATTAAAGTAATCCTCAGCAAGTTGGGGTTGTTGAGTGATAAGTAAATCATCCGCCAGACGATAAATATTCCAGACTTCATCGGGATACGCTTTAGCGATAGCCTTACGTTTCTCAATCGCACTGAGATAGTGTTGTTGCTGTTCATCATCAGCAGCTAAGTCTTGTTGTATACCTGAAATGATATACCCATAGTCTTGGGCTAAATTTTTGTATTGCTGTGATGTCAAGTTAGCCATAAATTGGGCGGCTTTTTGATGAGATTGTTGACGATAGAGCTTGGTCAGACTATGCAAAGTCGCCGCATCATTAGGCTGATATTGTAGCGCTTGTTGATAATAACGTTCAGCTTGTTCTAATTGATGTTGCGCCAACTCGATATCCCCTAAACCAATATAAGCTTCACTTTTATAGGGGCTGAGTTGACGTACTTGGGTAAAATAGTGCTTAGCGGCAGAGTACTCTTGATTTAATAACGCTTCATCAGCCTTGGCAAGTAAATGCCAATATTGATTTGATTGCAACAGCGTACGCCACAAATCACTATCATCGTGTTTGGGGGACAATGTGAGTGCTTGAGAAAGATAATAAATCGCGGGTGCCCGTTGATTTGCGCGCGAATAGCGCACGCCTAATGTTCCTATTATGTCTGCATTATCAGGCTGCTGGCGTAATTGCTGTTTTAATGCGCGAATAGATAGTGTGTTATAGGAGACAGAGCCCGCCGATGCGGTAGATAATGCTGGGGTAAGATGATATTGCTGATAGATATTAGCTATCTGTTGGTTATTGGGATAAGTGTGATAAATCTGCTTAATACGTGCCATTTTGTTGGCATGGCTTGAAGCAATTAATACATTGAGATACTCAAGGGCTAACCCTTCATCGGGGGGCGTGCCTTGGTAAATATCATCATATAATTGCAAGGCTTCATCATAACGCCCCGCAGTCTGATAAAGGTAGGCTTTTTGTAGGATTTGGCGGTTATCTTCATGGGTTAATGATAGTAGCCTAATCGCACGTTGATATTGTTCAGTATTTTCGCCATGCATACGTAATTGCTCAACCAGTTGTTGTGCTTTTGCTGTTTCTTTTTGTTTTACAGCAAATTGGATACACATTAACAACACACTAGGATCGTTCGGTTTTATAAGTGATAAACGATACAGTGATTGAGAAACTAAAACATCGTTACTTTTCGAGTTGCCTAGTCTAACTTGCTCATATAAAAAAGTTTCAGTCGGATCATCTGCGGCTTGCGTGACAGGCAAAATGCCTGCCAGCAAACTAAGAGCAAGGAGATATTGGCGATATTGATAACAAATGCGCCACATCATAACTTACTCCTTATCCGCAAGACGACGTTGGCTTCTTATTTTCATTGCTTGCCAAATAAGAAGAGAAATAAGCACAATACCGACAATGGCAGCTAACCCTAGCCAAATAGGATGCGAAGCAAAAACATACCAAACCTCTTCCCACCAAGGTAAATAACCGACGAAATAGGTATCACCAACACGTAAACTATGGACACCAGACTCTCTGACTAATACCACAGAGCCATGCATTGCATCACGTTTACCACTATCACTTATCGCTTCATTTAATAATCGATAACCTTGGGGACTATCGGCTAATAGCGCCACGACACTACGCTGTGAAAAGAACGGAGATTGAAAACCAATAATAGTGCCGAGTGATCCGGTTGATGTTAAAGATGTTCTGCTATCTGGGCGCTTATCTAGATCTTGATAATTGGTATGACTAAAAATGGTGATTTCACGTGATGGCAGTGTAATTTCGCTACGTGCTTTATCAATCAAGACATTCATCTGTTTATCATTATTGAGTGCTGGGGGAATTGTCCCGATTAATAATAAATCAGCTTCTTGTTTTGATAATTCCTCTAATGATGCAGTTAAAGAGACATTTAACGCGGGATAGCCAGTTTGTGCACCAATATTACCTAATGATATCAATAACGTTGTTAATTGCTCAGGTGAAGGGGATTGGTTGACATAAATAAGGGTTTCTGACAAATCGGCATAACGGCTAAATGGGAACCCAGCATGACTATAAACACGCAAATCAGGTAGAGCAATATAGTGGCGATAGTTACCAGTAAAATTAAAGCTTGATAATTCATCTAATGCTACCGTGTTAGGGACTGGGTGATAAGTAATACATTGATCAACGGAGCCTCCGGGGATCGGATTTGTATAGTCAAAAGAGAAACGGATCTGATTACGTTCACCTAATTTTACCGCGGGGATATTGAGGAGATTTTTGTTTTCGATCCAACCTTGAATTAACGGTAGATAAGCCACAATAAAGTTCTCTTTTTTATCTCTCTCTAAAGGGTAGGCTTTGATAAAGTGATCATTGACTGAAATCGACATACGAGAATCATCTTGAAATGCCGGAGCGGTATAACGATAACGCAATTGCATCTGTAGTCCTGTATTATTAAACATAAATAAATCAGGAGGTAAGGTCATATTGAGTGTGATGGGAGCAGGCTCTAGTCCACGAGATTGCAACTGACCTTGATAATCTTGCAAGGTATTAAAGTAGATTGGTTTATTTAATTGTACCCACTTAGGTGCATCATAAGGTTCACGTGGTGCCAATAGATTGACATCATTAATGGTGACGGTATCCCCTCTAAAAATAACTTGTCCCCGGGCAATACCATTGACGGCGGTAATTAAGTCATTGTCATCACGACCCATTACTAACAGCAGTTTTACATAAGGATCCGTTGGGTGTGAGACTAATTCAATGGTGGGAGCATTGACATTGGCATGTGTATTAAGAAAGTTGGGGCGTTGTTTATTAGTGGCAAATACAATGCTGTGTTGATTGGGCAACTGATTGTAATACACAGGGTAGTGTTGCTGGCGCCAATCGACTTGTGTACCAAACCAAGAAGCGAGTATTCCCGCCGCTTTTTGTTGGGTAAGATTAGGGGATTGGCTAAACACCATAGGTAAGGTAAAAGTACCAAAATCGCGACTATCAAAGAAAGGCTCGGGGAAATTGGCTAATTCGTTACTCAATTTCAATGATTGATAGGTGAGATGCAGTTGGCTATTTTTGCTGATATCAAGCCATAAGGTGGTATTGGCTTGGTTTTCACAAATTTCTCGGTAATGGCCGATAAAAGTAAATTTTAAATGATTAAAATCTTGAATAAACCGTGGATCGAGCGGTAATGTAATGTGGTTTTTATGGCCGAGTTCTTCTTTTTTCAGGGGGATCACGCCCATGATCTCATCATTTAAATAGATATTAAGATGTGATTCTATAGGCAGTAATGAAGGCGAGGGGGTAAACTCTAGATCTAATATTGCCTGTGAAACATATTCATCACTACGAACACCAAATTCTAGATAACCATCAGGGCTAGCGCCTTGTAATTTTAGAGCTCCATAAGTAGGTGCTGTTGTTGCAAATAGTCGTGTTTCTTGGCGAGATGGGATTATCTGATCCGGTGATGTTAAAGTGATTTTCTCTTCTTCAACCGTTATGAAAGGTTGTTCCGTTATAACCGCTGGCACTTCTTTTTCGTCATCACTATAAGCTAAACCGGAAAGCATAAGTAAGGCGAATAGTAGAAAATATTTTTTCATTATTATTACCCATAGATCTTATTGTTCATTAATAAATTCCCAAAAAGCTGAGTTTTACCGTTAAGATTAATGAAATATTTGTGAAACATTGACACGTCGTGGAAGTAGCGATAATAGCCACAATAAACACTGCCCTAATAAACGAAATAAGAGGTAAACAAGATACGGGGCACGTTTAAGTAAGGTGTTATAGCCCCGCATACTGATATAAATGATATTTCTTAAACTATTCAGTGGATTATCGGCAGGGAGAGCGTGTTGCCAATTAGCCCAAGTGTCGGCTCGTTCAAAAGTACAGGCGGTAAAATCAATGGATTTTTGTGTATCCATATTAAGCAGTTGTAAGCCAATAATGCGATTATCAATCCGTAAAATACGTGCTTCAAAAGCATATTCACGTTGATTTTGTTTGAGAATAACGGTGATCTCTTGGTGACAAGATAAGGGAACTGTAAAATTATCTGGTAATACAATGGCACAGCCATTATCAGAGAAGTCATTGAGCTGACAAGAATAAAGCGAACCGTCTTGGAGTAATAGCATTGCGGGTACTCTTAGACGTACCCGTGGAAACTGGCGCTCTTGCTTTGCTTCTACAGAAACAGCAATGGCAACACCTAGTAATACTAAGTTATAGCATACCCAAACTAAGCACATGAGTACGGCTAACCTTTCATCGGGATCGCCTGTTGCGATACGCCAGAAAGCAAATAGAATTCCTAACAAATTAAGATTAAGAAACAGAATATAGGGGCGATTAATTTGCCAATCGACAAAACTTTTCTTCATAATTGCCCCTTTCTCTGTGACATTAAATTTACCTTTATAAGGTGAGAATAGGGTGCTTAATACGGGGCGAGTGGTGTACCAAGCTAAAATCGTTTCATAAATCTCTCCCCAAAATGAGTGGCGATAAGGACCTTGTAATTTGGTCGCGGCTAACCAAATGTGTAATAAATAAGGCACGACATACAAAGCGATAGCGATGGCGGGAGCGTAAATAATATAGGCATGAAAGATAAGGAACGTTAGTGGTGCTAATAAGAAGATCATCCTTGGTATGCCTGATAAAAAGTGCAACATGGCATTGAGGTAACAAAAGCGCTGTGGCAGTGTCAGCCCTTTGCCAAAGAGCGGGTTATCTAAACGAAATATTTGTATCATTCCTTTTGCCCAACGTATGCGTTGGCCAATATGTGCTGAAAGTGATCCTGTTGCTAATCCTGCGGCAAGAGGGATACGAATATAAGCAGAAGTCCAACCATGACGATGTAAGCGTAATGAGGTATGTGCGTCTTCGGTCACAGTTTCAACTGCCAGCCCGCCAATTTCATCTAAAGCACAACGACGTAATACAGCACAGGAGCCGCAGAAAAAAGCTGCATTCCAAGTATCATTACCATCTTGCACTAATCCATAAAAAAGCGTGCCTTCATTCGGTGTTTCGCGGAAATTGCCTAAATTACGTTCAAAGGGATCAGGAGAGAAAAAGTGGTGTGGTGTTTGTACCAATGCCATTTTTTCATCTTTTAGAAACCAGCCCATAGTAAATTGTAAGAATGAGCGTGTCGGAATATGGTCACAGTCAAAAATAGCCACATATTCTCCGCAGGCTTTGCTCAATGCATGGTTGATATTACCGGCTTTGGCAAAATCATGTTTTTCACGAGTGATATACCGAATACCAATTTCTTTAGCAAAAGCCGCAAACTCAGGGCGAGAGCCATCATCTAATAAATAGATAGTTAATTTATCTTTAGGCCAATCAATGTTTAAACAGGCATAAAGTGTTGGTTTTACAACTTGTAGCGCTTCGTTATATGTGGGAATAAAAATATCGACAGTAGGCCATTGTGTTGTATCTTGAGGCATTGAAATAGGTTGTCGATGGAGTGGCCAAATACATTGCATAAAACTAAGAAATAACACAATCCATGCATAGGTTTCAGCCAGTAATAGTAAGATCCCAAAGAAAAGGCTCAGATTATCCACCCAGTAGAGTGTGTATTGATAGCGCCACCAAATATATCGGCAAGCAATAGTCAGCGATAAAATAATAATGGTAATAGAAGACAGTCGGCCAGGGATATCGCGGATAGCTAAGGCTATCAGCCAAATCACGAGAACAAAAACAAATTGTAGTTTTAAATCAAAAGGTTGAGTAATACTTAATAAGATAATAAAAATGGCAAAAACAGCAACGAGCGATAATAGAGCGTATTGCCATAGTGGCGTGTTTGTTTTCTTATGATGGATCATATCTCGCGCAACAGGAGATAAGCGAGCAAAGAGATTTTGATAATACTGTCTAATATAGACAATAAATTGAATCGGTTTTTTCACCAAGGTGAGCATCAAGTAATGGCAAATAAGCCAAATACTTTGTAATAAGTATCGGATCGGATCGCATAATTTAGGGCGACGCGGATTAATATGAGGAAATAGTTGTTGTTGTTTTTGTGCTATTTTCTGCCAAAAAGGGGATTCCATACGCAAAAAGAGCCACATTAATACCCAGAAAAGCTCATTCACGATAGCCGCACTGAATGAAGCCCCATTATGACGATAAAATTTGTAATAACGGGTTAAGATATGCGACTGCATAGTAGCCTGTTGCCTTATCGAGCGGGACGCTTTTTTCTCTGGATAATCGATGGTTGACATTGTGGCTATCCTTTTTTGCTTAACAATAAAGGCAAACACCATTGTAGAAGTTGATTAATTTCTTCAACTAACATGCAATTAGCGCGGTAATCATATAAAGGTAAGCGTGAAGCACAGGCTTCTAATAATGCTTCATCGCGATGAAGTTTTATTGGGCAGAAAGGAAACTGACTGTTTTGCCAAAATTGATAAAAATCTTGATGGATTTGGCTAGTGGCACAAAATTGATTCACCAGAATATACTCATTGGCAGCAAAGGTATGTTGGTTAAGCCGAATATGACAGTTACTTTCAGGTGTGGTAACGGTTAATACGATATTGGCTTTCGCAACCCATGATTTAAAAAGGGTATCGTGCTCTGGTTGTAAATCGAGGAAAATTAAAGTGTCTGGGTATTGTTGAGTAAAAGCGGTAAAAAAATGCTGCAGATGTTGGTTGGCAGTGGCAGATGCTTGCAAATGCAATTTATCTTCTGAATTAACGACTCCAAAAGGTAAAATTTGATAACCGTTTTGATAATCACAAATCGCTTGTTCTATTGGGGTATGCGCGAGTAGTGCTTGTCCTAATGTGGTGACTTGTGATTTTTCTGGAAAATAGAAATGTAAGATATTATTCACACAGTTATCGATAACAATGACATTGTATTTATGGTGATGAAATTGGCGAGCCAGTGCAACGGTTATTGAGGTGGTTCCTACTCCACCTCTGAGCCCTTTTAATACGATTAGTGGCATAGTTTTTCTCATTTAGTTATTGAATTAAATGTGTTGAGTAATGGCCAACGATAAATAAGGCTATGTTGATTTTCTTCGTTATTAATATCTCTATAGTGATAGTTGTTTATTGAAAATAATTTCTTTAATTTATTTATATCTTGGTTTGTACTCTCTTTTTCTCTTTTTATCTCCGAGCGAATAATTTTTTTATTTTCCATTTTTTAACCCTCATATAAAAATAAATTCTTAATCTGTAATTTTATTTTTCTTAGCTAGAGAAGGGGTAAGTGTTAAATAAAATATTAATATTCTTTATTTAAGGATATGCCTTAAAAATAGTTATTTCAATTACGTATAAATACATAAATTAAATATACGAATTTAAACTCCATTGGGAATGAATAATAACCCTCTTTGACAATGATAATATTCTCAATAAATTCATTTAAATAATAACTAAACCATTGTTAGTCAAAAAAACGAAATATAAGATAATTGTAAATTACCTATTTATAACAAATTCTAAGATAGTCTTTTTTAGATGATCAAAAAAGATTTGATTTTTATCAAGTAGAATACCATTAAATTAGTTAAATCATCTGTTTATTATTGTTTTTATTTTATTTTTTAGCTTTATGTTCTTATGGTGTTTGTTTTGTAATGCTTATGTTAATTTAATTGATCTATTTGTGATTATTTTGTTTGGTTTTGGATATGGGAAAATAAGATAACTCTGTGTTGCTATTTATTTTTTAAAATAACAACACAACTATAAAATTTATGTCTATT
>NZ_CAWQOK010000090.1:0-23296 GCF_963896075.1 Proteus sp. G4415 | reverse complement strand
TGCGCCAGATAAAAAAGTCACAATAATGATCGGTAGTACAATATCAAAGAATAATTTTGATATAACTTCAACATAACTCTTTAAAGAAATACCTGTTGGATGCAGTAAAAGTGATTGATAAAATTGATTAAATTCATCCAACTTCACTTGATTAAATAAATATATAACACCAATGAAATAGACTAAACCAGAAACCAGTTCCTTACTTTTAAACGATTGTCCTTTTTTTGCTGAATCATCAAGCTTTTTCTGTGTTGGCTTTTCTGTTTTCTCAGCCATGATAAATACTCATAAAAATAGAATAAAAGTATCTACTGTTAAAAAAATGATATAATTCATTCGTCATTGCTGAGGTAAAAAAGAGCAGTAATACTAAAAAAGCGATAATACCTTTGATACAAAGAGAGAGAGAAAATGCATTTAATTGAGGACAAAATAATGAATAAACCCCTAATGCAACTTCACTTAAGAACATGGTAATTAATACAGGAGAAACCAAAATAATCGCCACTTTAACCATATCATTTAGCCAATGACCGATAAAATCGTAACCGATATTTTTATTAATATACCCAATAGGAAAAACATCGTAACTCTCTTTTATGGTACTCATTAAAACAACGAGCCCACCTGTAGCTAAAAAATAGGCCATACAAAACAATCCGGTTAATGACGCAAATTCTGACGATTCAATACCTGTAGTAGGATTAATTGTATCTCCTATGCTTGCTCCTCTTTGATTATCAACGAATTCTCCAAACGCAGAAGCTATCCAAAATGGCGTGGCAAGTAGCAAGCCGATAACTAGACCTATAATTAACTCACTAATTAGAACAATAGCCCAAGTCTCTCTTAAAACCCCTGTTATCGTGATGCTAGGTTTTATTCCTAATGCTATATAAAAAATAATAATATATTTTAATAATTGACTATTGAGAACTCGACTATTGAGGAATGGAATAAACATAAAAATAGGAAATAATCTAGCAATGAGCAAAAAAATATCGATTAAATAAGATTGTATATATTGCAACAGTACTAGCATGATAGTTACCCTGCTAACCCAATCGTCAACATCTCTTTAGCATAAATTAGTAACTTATCTCCCATCCATCCCATCATCATAAGTAAACAAACAAAAACCCCCACAAGCTTGACACCAAAAGGTAAAGTTTGCTCTTGTATCTGTGTGATCGTTTGCAATAGCCCAATAAGCAATCCAATAAAGGTCGCGATAGCAATAGGCGCAGCTGAAAGCAATATAATCAAATAAATAGCTTTATTAGCCGCATAAACCATATCCACTAGTTCACCGCCATCAAATCAAGATATTGATTAATGAGTCCTTTAGATAACAGTCCCCAACCATCCATGGCGATAAATAAAATAAGTTTTAAAGGTACAGATAATGTAATAGGGCTCATCATCATCATACCTAATGCTAATAAAATGCATGAGACAACTAAGTCAATAACAATAAAAGGCAAATAAAGATAGAAACCTATAATAAAAGCAGATTTTATCTCACTAAGTGCATATGCCGGTAATAATGATAAGAGTGAATTTTCTATGTTTTCTTTATCACCATCACTATTTGGTCTATTCTCTTGCGCTTGTTCAAAAAAAGCTAATAAATCAGGATCTGAGTAATGATATAGGTATTTTTTATAATCGCCTAACGCCTCATTTGAAAATGACTCGATCGCATCTGGAGATGACATATCCACTTTATTTTCAATAACATAGTAACAAATATTTTTAGTAATTGGTGTCATAACAAAAAGCGCCATCATTAAAGCGATAGCATTAAGTACCATATTAGAAGGAACTTGCTGCACACCTAATGCATTACGAGTCATAACTAAAACGATAGAAAACTTTAAATAACAAGTTCCTGCAGCAATAATAAAAGGAGCCAATGTGGCAAGAGCTAGGATCAAGATTAATTGTGTTGAGCTTTCCATATGTTATTCGCATTTTATAGATAATTTATTAATTTCTACCGCTAACATATCTTTAATTTTGATTAATTCTCCTTGGGCAATAGCTTTACCATTTGCTAAAATATTAATATGACGAATGGCATTATCAGGTAAAATAAATTTCTTCCCTGGTGCTAATTCTTCAAGTTGATCAATTGATAATGTTTTATTGGCTAAAAGAAAAGATATTGTAATCGGAATAGCGCCAATTGAATTTAAATCAAGTGATTGAGCTAAATCAATGCTATCTTCTATTATGGCATCGTTTTGCTCATCCTCTTCATTTTCTTCACTATTTTCAACGATAGCATCTAATGTCACACAATTACCCTCATCCCATGAAAAATAAAAATATTTTTTATCACCAACATTAAAAGAAAAATGGATATCATCTATTAATAAAACATCCCCTGGTAATATTGTTTTTAATAATGAAAGTGATATTTTACTGTAACCAAAAATAAAACTTGTTATAAAACCTATTTTATTTTTTGGAAATACTGTCAATTCATATTTCCATTTAATATCGCAAATAAAAACATGACCTAATGTGGTATCTACACAAGGATAGCAAGATCCTTTTTCAGCACCTAAACAGATATTTTCAACACATGATGACATTGGCTCTTTAGAAAAAGGAAATAATAATGTTGATAAAGATTGTGAAAAAAGAGCAATTAAATAGTTTTCAGGTACTAATTCCCAATCAATTTTTTTTCAGGATATAAGTTATCCATGACTTGACTAACTGAAATTAACGCCGTTAAGGTTCCTAATTTATTCTCACATCTCAATACAAAATATAGCTGTTTTTCTGTTATTTTTTTTGTACCAAAGATAGAAGATAATATTACCATGTCATTAATTTTATTTGTTTCTTTATGGTTATTATCTACCTCTACGTTAATACTCATTCATTTTCATCCTCTCTTTCATAAATAGCATTAATAGAGTTGATATACCACGATTTATTTTTATGGCTATTAGTTAGATCTATGGATAATCCCCCATTATATTGCTTCAAATTCTCTAATGCTGTTTGATAAACGCGTCCTGAGGAGGCAATTAACTGAACTTGTTTATCAATAAAATGAATTTTAGCCTGATGATAACGACTCTTCCATTTTGTAAATGTATAAGTAATGCTTGGTGGTAGAGTCAACATAGATATTTTTTTATCTATTACTTGCCAAGCAGGTAGCTGTGAAACCATTTTGGCTACTTTTGGTAATGCAATTACCGTTTTTATTGGTGTAACTTGCGAAGAAAAAGGAACAACTTTATTAGTTTCAGTGATATTTTCTTGATAAATTTCCGGTTCTTCTTTTGTATCAACTTTTGATACGTTATTTAGCGGCATTGCCATACTAGACTCAATATTTTTGTATGCACTGTTATTCTCTTTCTGATGAATTTGAGCCTGTTTTTCCTGCTTAGTTGCACTGCTAACTAAATCAACATTATCATTATTAACGGGTTCTTTTTTAATTATTTTTTCTAAAAACTTAATATACTGTTGTTGATTTATTTTTTTATCTACGAAAATAGGAAATACTGAACTCTTTTTTGCCGATAAGAATTCATTAACCATCGTTTTAACATTGTTTTTTCTTATTATGTCTTTAATGACAGTTTTTTCTTCTATTCCTACATGGGGTTGTAGTTTGTATTTATCTATCTTAGATGTTTTTTTATTTATTCTCTGATCAGTGAGCTGTGCTTTTTTTTCTTCTCTTCCTATATATAAAGAGTTAAATCCTTTTTTTATATTTATATCTAAAGATATTTTTTTAGTTTTAGAACCACCAGATGATAATAAATACCGATGACTTAATAGCAAACCTTCATAATTTTCTGGCGTTTTATCTTCCTGAAGATCTTGCTCATCGTTATGACTGGCAATATTGTCTTTTAAACTCGCTATTTTTTTAAGTATATCTAATTTCTCTGCTAATTTTTTTATACTTTCAGGTGTAAGCTGACATTTATTCAAATACCTATTTACGCTATAAGACTCAGTTGGAATATCACTTTCCGTTTTTTCACTAGATAGCGTCATCTTATTTGAGTTAGATATTCCCTGAACCATATAATGCTATCTCCTGTATTTCATTCTGCTCTAACCTTTCAATATATAGCTCTTTCTCTAATGCTTTTCTTTCAAAATAAAGTGTCATTTTATTTTGTTTTTTGACGGCCTTTTGTCGTTGTTTTTTTAGCGCCTCACTCTGTTTTTCTAAATCATTCAGTTTATCCTTTATTTCTTCAACTTGAGCGACATAAAAATTTATTGAATGTAAAACAATAGCTTGCTTCCTTCTTTGTTGATGAAACGAATGAATTGAATAAATACCGGCTTTTTCATAAGCGGGTACTTCACTCTTTAAAGCACTAATTAATTGCTCTTGCTCTTTTTTCTTCTGTTCAGCTTCTGTAATAAGTTTTTTATATTTTAATTGTTCTTTTTCTATTTTTTTTTGCCGTTGGGCAATGGAATTAATCAATGCTTGATGCTTAAGCGGTAATCTCATACATTTGTTCTAATGTTTGTCGAAAATCGGCTTTTTCTTTAAAGGATTGAGTAAGAAAGCTTTCTATCTTGGCTTGTTTTCTTACCGCGATATCATTTAATTCGTTATCTCCTTCATGATATTCTCCTAACTCTTGCAATAACTTAACATCTTGTAATCGCATCAATATTTGTCTTATTTTTAAAGCAGATTTTTGTTGTTTACTATCAGTGACTTGTTGAAAAACCCGACTCACACTACCTAATACATCAATAGCAGGATAGTGCCCTGATGCTGCTATTTTTCGAGATAAATAAATATGTCCATCTAAAATAGAACGAATTTCTTCACCGATCGCATCTGGCTCATCATCACTCTCTAATAAAACAGTATAAAATGCCGTAATGGAGCCTGTTTTTGTTACCCCTGGACGCTCTAAAATAGCGGGAAGTTTATCAAATACAGATGCTGGATATCCTTTACGTACGGGCAACTCACCCGCTGTTAATGCGATATCCCTTAACGCTCGACAATAACGAGTCATAGAATCAATAAATAAAACGGCATTTTTTCCTTGTTGACGAAAATATTCGGCAACCGTTGTTGCCACTAAAGCCGCATTACACCTTTCTACCGCTGATTGTTCTGAAGTTGAGCAAATTAAAACCGTATTTTCACATCGCTTATGTTGCTTTAATTCTTCAATAAACTCTGTAACTTCTCTTCCTCGTTCACCAATCAAGCCAATAACAAAAACATCGGCCTGTGCAAAACGGATAATCATATTCATTAACATCGTTTTACCCGTTCCTGCACTAGCAAAAATCCCCATTCGTTGCCCCAATCCACAACTTAATAATCCATCAATAGCACGTATACCTGACTTAAATAGTGTTGTAATAGGCAGCCTATCACTAAACAAAGGTGGCCGACCTTCGATAGGACATAAGGTATTAAAGGTCTTCTCTGCTATTTCTGTATTAAATCGTAATAAGCAATTCCCTTTACTATCAATCATGCTGCCTAATATATGTGGGCCTAGGGCAACTGAAAATGTTTTTCCTGTTGGCTCAACTATAATTTGTAAAGAGTAACCTTGAGCGCTTCCCATCATACTTAATATTGCTATGTTATTATGAAACCCAATAACAATAGCTTCACCGAGAATATTTTCACTGAAAATATTCTCTTTTAGTTGGCAGACCTCCCCAATAAAAACATCACGTAACATCACTTCTAAAATATTTCCTTGTATTCGTAAAGGATGCGCTGCGTTATGAAACATTAGAAATCGGGCGTTCATTATTTAGCCAATAAACCGTTGATGTATACTATTCATAATTTGAAAATAGTCATCAATGGCTCTTGCCATGCTTTCTCCATTTTGCAATGCAATTGGCATAAATGATGCTCTTAATTCTAAAGAGTCCTCAATTCTCACCAAGGCCGGTTGTCCAGGGTAAAAACTTTCTGTTTGATTATTGATGCTATCTAATAATAATTCGGCACTAATTTGTGTAAGTAATTTTTCATCATAATCACAAAGCACCGACCAAATCATAGGAACCTCGTCAACAACCAATAAATTAATATCTGGCATATCACCTAAACTAATGGTAATGGTTGAATGGTTATCGATTGATTTCCCCCCTGAAAATAAATCATTCCGACCAATAACATTCATTGCATCCATAAGTAAGCTAGCAAGATCAAAAGACATAATCACTCCTAAATAGATTGTAATACATTAATTTCAATATCAGATGTTATCTCATCATAAGATAATACCGGTATTTGAGGATATTGAGTTTCTATTAGTTTTTTTACAAAACGCCTTATATCTATTGATGTTAAAAATATATAATCCTGAATATATTTAATATCATCAATAACCATAGATATTTTTTCTATTATCATATCTAATTCAGCAGGTTCTAAATTCAATAATGTGCCAGAAGAACTTTGTCTTATTCCACTACGAATTATCTCTTCCATATCGTTAGATAAGATAATTGCATTAAACTTCCCATCGGTTGAAAAAAAATAACTAATATAACGAGCAAGAAGCGTTCTAATGTGTTCAGTAAGTAGCACGGGATCTTTTTCTTTGCTCCCCCATTGAACTAAGCCCCCTATAATAGTCTTTATGTTTCTAATAGGAATTTTTTCTTGTACTAATCGTTGCAAAACATCATTTATCCTCTGAATAGAAACTTGCCTATAACACTCTTTTAAAAGCTCAGGGGCACTCTTTTCTAATTTATCAAGGATATCTTTTGTTTCTTGAATACCAAGAAACTCTGTAATATTTAATGTGATCAGATCAGAGAATTTTCTATAAAAGTAACTTTCTGAACGTTCCGCTTTGTAACCTAATGGCGCTAATTTAGATTCATCATCACGCTCAATCCAATAATGGGTTTTATTATCATCTTCAATACTTATTAAGTTAAAGCCTAAAGAGAGCAATTCATCATTAGGATTTTCTATATGAAAAAGAGGAAAAGGACAATTAAGTTCTTTTGCTTTAACTTCGTTAATTAAAATAATAATTTTATCGTCATCTATTTTATCTGAATAGTGAATCACAATATCTGGTAATAATATACCATATTGTAAAATAAATTCTTTTTGTAACCATTTTTCAAAAACTATTTTTGTTAAATATGGTTTTTTCTTAGTAGAAAGAGTGATGATTAATGGCAAAGTTTCAGCTTGTGATAAGGTAATATTTTCTGTTAATAAACTATTATCTACTTCTTCCCCATGTTTACCAGAAAATAAATTTGACATAAGTCCTTTTTTACTGTCGGCATTAGTAGCATTATGATTATCTTTTTCATCTTCTGTTTTATATTCTTTTTTACTACTCTTCCATTTTATTTTAAAAAAGTAAACGCCAAGCATTACAGATAAAATAAGAAAAACAGGTGTGGGAAATCCTGGTAAAAAACCGATACCAAAAGCCAAAATAGCTGTAACAAGCAAAGCAAAATCTTGTGCCAATAGCTCATTCATAATGCTATAGCCCAAATTATTATTTTCACCACCGACACGTGTTACAATAAATCCGGCACTAATAGAGATAAGTAAAGCAGGAATTTGTGCAACTAATCCATCCCCTATCGTTAAAAGTGTATATGTATGTAATGCCTCTGTAATAGATAACCCCATTTGAGCCATACCTACCGATATGCCACCAATTAAGTTCACGAAGATAATGACAATGCCGGCTATCGCATCCCCTTTTATAAATTTCATGGCACCATCGAATGAACCATATAATTGACTCTCTTGTCCTAACTCTTTCCTTCTGATCTGAACTTCTTCATTCGTAATGATCCCTGATTTTAAATCAGCATCAATACTCATTTGTTTTCCAGGCATACCATCCAAAGAAAAACGAGCCGCGACCTCCGCTACTCGTTCAGATCCTTTAGTAATCACGAGAAATTGCACTATGGTCACAATGGAAAAGACAACAAAACCTACAACAAGATTTTCACCAATGACAAACTCACCAAATGAGGTAATGATCTCTCCTGCATCGGCATCTAATAATATAAGACGGCTAGTGCTTATTGATAAAGCAAGCCGGAAAAGAGTTGTTATAAGCAATAATGCAGGAAATGTCATAAAGTTCAGTATACGTTTAATATAAAATGAACTCATAAAGATAAGAATTGCAATAGTAATATTTAAACCTATAAGAAAGTCGACCAAATAAGTTGGCAAAGGTATAATTAACATCATTATAACCAGTATCATCACTGATAGTACGATAAGTTCTGGTTTGTTTTTTATTGCTAATAGAAACTTATAAATCATAAACTTTGCCAATAATTAATTGTTTTTTATTTTCTTAATTGATATTGCTCTTGCTTAATATAATTATCTATAATTTTTTGTATCATTATTTGGCATTCATTTCTAAAATCATCAGATAAGTATAATAATTCAGGATATTTATTGAACATTGTCTTTAACTGTTGTAGCAACCTCATTTTTATTTTAATAAAATAACCTTTCCATTGATTATCCATAAGTGATATTAAATATTTTTCCATTTGTTCTGGAGATATCATTCCATTAATAGTTAGTTGATAAAAATCATCTTCTTTTATAAAACTCTTTAAATCTTCTTTAACTAAATTTTCTATATTCATTTCTATAAAGCTATATAATAATCGTAATTTATTTACCTTTTCCAAAAGATAACCAAACTCTGAACTTTGGGAACAACTTGGCATTAACGATTTCATATCACAAATCAAGCTCTGTGTTAGAAAATTCAAAATAATTGAACATTTTTTTATATCATATTTTTCTATCCACATTTTGAAAAAATAAATAGGCTCAATATCCAGAATAATGTAACTACGGTAAAGGTCTCTTAATACTGATGCATCTAAACAAAGTAATTTAGCAAAGGCTTTAGCTTGGAGAGCAATATTAATGCCCGCCTTAATTTGCTTACCCTCCTCACCTGCAAGTAACCTATTGATCTCATTTTCAATACCTGCATCTAATTGTGCACCTAATTTTTTTTTCCTAAGTAATTCTCGTAAAACCATAACGAGATCACTAGGATCAGGGAACATTTTACGTAAATATTGCAATAATTCCTGTAAACTTCTCCCCGATTTTCTAAATTGAAGCATCACCTTATCAAGTTTCTCATCAGCACCATCTTCTGCAATATATAAAGCTTCTTGCCCTTTATTGGCTTTTTTGTCTAATAATTTTCCTAATCGCTGAGAAAAAAGAGTTGCCACCATAGACATATCATCAGATATTTCTATTAATTGATTTTGATAATTTTCACTTTCGTTTATTTGTGGTTGCTTATATTCTATGTCTTGCTGACTTTCTTTACTAATACTGTTGCTGGCACCATTTGTCGAAGTTGCAGTATTAATTGGTCCGATCATAATATCACCTCATAAATGCCTGAATTTGTTTTAGCGCTTGAGATGTTTTTTTATCCATCGGTAAAAATGGGTGTTCAGTTAAAGAGTCCAATCCGTGCGTATCAGTTTTATCTAATAAACGCGGTTGTAACATAAAAATACGCACCATTTTTTTATTATTATCTGACTGATAGCTAAATGCTCGGCCAACTAAAGGTATAGCACTTAAAAAAGGAATTTTGTTTTCTGCTTTTATGTTATCTTCTCGTGTATATCCACCAATTAATAAACTACCGCCTTCAGAAACTCGGGCCACGGTGCTGATATTTGTGCGATTAATAACAGGTAATTTTTCAATCCCTTCTTCTCTATCTTCATCATCACTTTTTTTCTCGGCGCCATCTTCAAGATTGATAATCATCTCAATCTCTTGGTTAGTATTACTAATACGAGGCAACACACTGATCATAGTGCCGAATGTTGTAGATTCTAATGAAGCAACTCGCTCACCTTTAATTTGTGTATAAAAGGTGGTGTTATTATCAAATATGGCGGGGGTATTTTCTTGAGTTAACAAAATAGGACGAGAAACCATTTTAGCTTCCCCTTCCTCACTGAGTGCTTTGATTTTACTTAAAAAACTAAAACCAGATACAGCACTTAAACTAGCGGTATTAAAGAAAAATGTATTTTTACCCGAGCCATAACTCCCCTGCCAATTCACCCCCAAACTATCGGCTTTACTTTTAGAAATATCAATTATCCATAATGACAATTCAACTTGTCTTTTCGGTTTATCTAATTGTGAAATAAGTGAGCTAACTAAAGCTAAACCTTCTCGACTCGTTTTAACCAACAGGCTATTTGATCCAGGTAAAGGAACGAGTTCAACATTATATTTGCCCATTTGAGTGATAATCGGTGAATGAGTATCTTGTATATCGTTGGTAATTTTATCATCCTGATATTTATCATTATCTTCGATAATCTCACGCGCTCTTCTGACTGTTTTTTCTTTCTCTCCCGATGGCATAAATAGCTGTTGCAAAACCGTTGTTATACCTGGTAAAACCACTTTTTCATCACGTAATATATAGGTTCTATCTTGTACAAAAGTGTTTTTTAATGGAAATATCTGCACAAACTCATCGCCATAACGAGAGCTTCCGGTTGGAACTTGATTATTGATATTTTCATTAATTTGTTCTTGTACATCATTATCCAAAAGCTCAGCAGCAGCCTTAACTAAGCTAATATAAATAGGAGGACCTGAGAGATAAAAAGTACGCTGATCGTGACCTGCACGTAATGGGTAGCGGAGATCATATAATCCAACATCTTGTAGATACTCTTTCAGTTTACTCAAGCTGATATTTTTCACTTGAAATAGCTGTTGCTGTATCTCATTATCGCGATAAATATAAATAGATTCTCCGTCATTAAAATAAAGTAATGACAAACGCTTTACCATTAATTCAAAGGCGTCTTCAGGTGAAGAAATATCAAATTTTCCACTGATCCGCTCTTTTTTTACTGCGCTGCTTAGAATAAAAGGTTTATTTAATTTATCTGATAGCACTAGGAAAAACTGTTCTATATGTGTATTTACCGCAACAAAAACATCAGGTTTTTTAACCTGATGTGTATAAATAACCTTTCCTTCTGCCGCTTGAGTTGGCAAAAAGAAGCTATAAAAAATGATAATTCCAATGATACAGTAAATTTTATTTTTTATGTTCATAAAGATATTGGCCAATTCGCCGAAATTCAGTTGGTGTAATACCAAATAATGTCTTAATTTCATTAGAAAAATGAGATGCTGAACTAAAACCATTATCGACTGCAATCTGAGTCAATGATTCATCTGTTGATAGCGTTGTCAAAATAGAAGATGCCGCACGCCATGAACGTAATTGACTTTTACCACAATTACCTAAATAACGTTTACACAGCCGTCTAAAATGTGTCCCTGATACACCATATCGTTCACCTATTTGTGCAATATTGCTTTTTTTCTCATCCAAATAACTAATCAGATGTAATATAAGCCAGTAACTTTCACTGTGTCTTATTGTCACAAAAAGAGGTTCTAATTGGCTTTCATCTTTCAGTGCCTCATTAATAATCAGATGTTCTAATGTTCCACTCCCCTCTTTTATATAAAAAATTTGTTGATTAATATCAAAATTAGTGCCAACTGCTGTCATTTTTGAAAAATCTCTAGCATAATCAATAAATGCCAATAATCTGGCACAAATAAAAAATGATCTCTTTTCAATACGCCATGACTGATTTTCTGATTGAAAAATAACATTTTCATTTTTTGAATTATAAATAAAAGCCTTTCCCTTTATAATTTTAGTCGTTTTATCATCGTATATTCTTATTGGATATTCATCATTTAAAGGAATGCACATGAATAATAAATTCCCTGATAAAATATTTTTATCGCCACTTATTTTTATATCATTTATTAACATGGTAAATACCTCAGCCTATACTTATAATCTATTAAGGGTTCAAAAAAACAAACTATTTTTCAAAATGTTATTATAGCCATAATTTATAGAACACTATAATAATATAGCCTAGAATTAACTTTAAAAATAAATAACAATTCTCATTAATTATTATTAAAAAAACAACAGTAATATATCAACATTTATTTTCAAATAAAACACCTATGTTTTTTTAAAGAATTTCATTGTTTATATGACTAAAATATATTTATAACATGAATTAATTAACATTTATTATTGGGTTAACTCTATGCTGTATTATATTTATGTTCTCAGTGGTCCTTTAAAAGGGATAATAACGCCTTTGCTGCCTAATCAATACTCATTAATTCTACATAGTAAAGAACATATTGAAAATAAAATAGAAAATGAGAAATTAACACTTTACATTCCTTGCAACAAGAAAGAACATGAAAAGATAATTACGATTATGCTTGATGAGCATAATACAAAAAATAATAAATATAAAATAGAAGATGGTTTAATTTCTAAAGAAATTAGCAAAGAACTACCATTAGAACTCGATAAGCCTATATATATCAATAATTTTCCTATTTTCTTAATTAGTCATAAAGATGATTTGTCTATAACATCTTTTGATTTAAATTCAAAAAAATGGACAATTAATAGAAAAATCATTGTATCATTTATATTTGTTATTGCATTTTTTATAGTATCATTTACTTTTATGAATGTATCAAAACCATTAGAAAATAAACCAAAGGAATTGGCTTTTAAAAGTTCATATTCAAATGAATTTAAAGGAGAAAATGGTTATTTATGTATTTACACTGAACCTTACTCTTCTAAAAATTTAATAAAAGATAGTGATTCAAAAACAAAAATTTCATTTTTGAACAAAGAAAAAATTATCAAATTAGCAACTAATAATAAAATTCACGTTACTTTAAAAGACAACACTAAACCTATAGTGAGTTTTTTTTATTATAATAAAAATGAAAAGTTAAAAATCATTCAAGCCATCAATGACAATTTTCCCAAAAATTGTCAGCCAATCATAAAAGAATTATCAATTGCTAAAATTGTTGAAGAGATAAACAAGCTAAATTTCACTAAAACAATAGGATATACTATTGAAGAAAAAAATAACGGCTTAATTTTTATCTTTGATGATAAGCTAAGCGTAAATGACAAAGAAAAATTTAATGCTTATATAAAAAAACAGGCAGCTTTTTTTGGAAGAAAATTTATTTTTTATCGTGAAAATAAAGTTAATATCAACTTGAAAAATAAAGCAATGCTACAAGAAGATAATGGATATATTTTTCTTGATAATCAGCATCGTTATTTTCCTCAAGGATAATCAAGCTATGATGAGTAACATAACAAATTTAAGCACAAAGGAGTAATTTATGGCTGCGAGTCTTGTTGAAACAGATGTAAGTTCAATTAGTAAAGTTGACCAATATTTTCATAAACCTGTGAAAACCCAAAGCTATGAGTTATCTGAAGCCTTAGAAGCATTAAAAGCTGATACATCTAATGCCGCGGCATTAGCCGAATATCAAGCCAAACTTGCCGAATATAATATTACACGTAATGCCCAATCTACATCAATCAAAGTCATTAAAGATCTAGCAATGAGTATTATTGGTAATATGCGTTAACATGAGTTTTACGGAGGTTATGTATGGCTATTGCACCTATTATTCCCGTTAATTTAACCAAAGAACTACAAGATACAAGTGATGATAGTTTATCGACTATCATGGTAAATGGCATTATTAGTAGTATGCAATATGAAAAAAAGATACAAGAAAAGTTAACAACATTAAGCCAATTAGGTGATGCCCAAAGTTATACGAATTTACAAATAGAACTTAGCGATTATTCAATTACGATGAGCTTAGCGAGTACGTTAGCAAGAAAATCTCTCAATATTGTGGAAACACTACTTAAGGCTCAATAGTAATGAATAGACGGTATTTGTTATTACTATTTTTATGTTGCTTACTTCCTTTATTAAACGGTTGTAAGGATCAATCACTGCTCACTAATTTAAGTCAAAGGCAAGCAACTGAAATTCAAGCGGTGTTACAGAAACACCAAATAACAAGTACTCGTACTGCGTTAGGAAAAGGATTATTTGAGATCTCAGTTAAAAAGGAAAATATAGGGATTGCTATTCAAATATTAGAAGAATATCAATTACCAACAATTTCTCGTATTGAAATTACACAATTATTTCCATCAGATGCATTAGTTTCATCGCCTCAAGCTGAAAAAGCACGTTTAATTTCAGCCATTGAGCAACGGTTAGAACAATCATTATTAACCATTGATCATCTTATCGATGCGAGAGTACATGTCAGTTATCCACTATCATCAAATGATCGTATAACGCCAACACCTCATGCTTCTGCTTTAGTTTTCTATGAAGATGGCATGATAGATAGTGATCAGCTAAGTGACGATGTTCGTGCTTTTATCCATAATGCTTTTAATGATATGGATGAGAGTAATATTACTGTTTTATTATATCCACGGAATATCAATAAATTTACGATATTAAATAATCAACTTCACCAAGATAATACGACATCATTGAGTAACTCTTGGTTACTCATAGGGTTATCAGTAATTAGTTTAATTATAATAATTGTGGTCATATTGATTATTTATCGTCGTAAACAAGTCAATAAAATGGTAAGCGAGAATGAGTAATCTGACTGCTGAACAATTTAAATTGATCTCTAATGTAATGTATGAACCGTTAAGTTATATCCATTCAGACTACGATGTATTAGCATCGCCAGAAGAAAATACCCTATGGCAAAAAATAGCTAATCGTCATTTAATTCAGCAATATCAACTTATACTGCATATTGATTGTGAGATTGATACTACCGTAGAAAAAATATTTACTCATTGGCACACTCTTCCTCGTTGTGCTTTATTTTTAGGTTATTTTTATTCTCGTCATACGCTATTAGCACAAAATTATTATCATTTAGAACCTGCATTAAAAGCCTTTTTAGCTCTCTATCCTATGTTAAATAGGACTGTCGATAGCAAAATATTACTGTCACTAAAAGATATTGCCCCCATAGATATTGGCTATCAATTACTATTTAATTTTATTAAGCTAATATCGAACGCACTAGCTCAACGTTTTAAATTACTTTTTTCACCAAAATCTTTATCAATTAATATTGAATTTCCTAAATCACTTGTTTTATCTCCTACACTTTTTTTACTGGTATTAAATTATGCTACGCTTGTTACCTGACAACCTTTTAAAATATACCTGCGAAGGTGTATTAATACGAGCTCACTATATACGACAGCTCGATAATATTCATAAAACAACATTAGCGACCAAGCAGGCAGCAAAAAAAATGCTGCATCACTTTAATCATAAACTAGATAAACTTCGTAATAAGATAGCTAACGAAGCTTATGCTAAAGGATTACAGGTTTTATTAGCTGATATAATAAGATTCTCAATTGAATATCAAGAAAAATTTGTACAATATGAATTTCAGCAACGAGAACAACTCGTCGCAACGATCGGGGAATTCTTAGATTCACCTGAAATACAAGTTAAACTCACTCAATATCTGATGTCATCTGTTCCTCTTGAGCAAAAAGTAACACTCGATATTCCCACAACACTACAGCGCTATTTTGAGAGTGAACTCGACAATAGCAATATTAAGTTAAACTGCCATAACAACAAGACCATTGCTATTCATACCGGTGATCAAATTACTTTTTTTGATCCTGCCATATTTCTCAACGATCTAAGAACACAATTTCATCGGCCTTTTTCTGAAACTTATCAACCGATTTTTGAGCAAAACATCAAACAACTGCTATTAAACTTTATCAATACATTTACCCCCTCAGACGATCTTTCTTCAAGAAAGCCAATTTTAAACGAGGATAACAATGAAAATTGATCCTTTCCGCGCACAGCAGGTATATAACTCTCCTTCGACTTTATCTAGTGCTAACAATATTTCGAGAAAAGGATCAGATCCTATTATCGAAAATTTGAAACTGACTTTTTATCAAGATTTAAGCAAAGCGGATCTTAGCCATGCTAATGATATTCTTACTTTATTAGACCAATTTGATGTCAAAGATGGAGGCAATCAAACGTTAAAAGAGAAGCGACAAATAGCCTTATTGGTTTATGCTCACCAACAAAGTGAATTAGAGCATCATGAAAATAAAAACTTGATTAATCAAGCACTCGTTTCGCGACTCTCTTATCAAGGTTTTTATCATCAAGTCACCCTAGAATTATTAGGTATGATTGATAACAATGATGAATTCGAAGGTTTTTTTAAGCCTGATAGGGTGACATTTTCATTGTGATCATAACATTTGAGCACCAGGCCCTTTTTCCCCTAAAATATCATCAGGGTTACGTAATGGGCAATCATTTAATGATAGGCATCCACAGCCAATACAGTGATCAAGTCCATTACGTAATCGCTTAAGACGCCGAATACGCTCATCGAGCCGTATTTTCCAATCCGTTGATATTTCATGCCATTGTTCTGCAGTTAATTTACTATTTGGTGGATATTTCCCTAATATTTCCTGAATTTCTTTTAATGGAATACCTGTACTCTGCGCTGCTTTAATAATTGCCACATAACGGAGTACCACTGACGGGTAACGGCGCTGATTTCCAGGGCTCCGAGAACTTTTTATCAATCCTTTTTCTTCATAAAAATGCAGTGTAGAAATCGCAACACCACTGCGTTTTGCCACTTCGCCAACCGTGAGCGCTCGATTAAAATCTATTTTCTCTTTACTCATTTGCTACCTTTTTTATTTTTCACTTGACCTCAAGTTAACTTGAGGTTTTATAGTCTTGTCCCAATACAAAGTCAAGTCAGCCAATTGCCTGATTTTATTTTTTTAAGTTTATTGAGGACTGATACATGCCTAACTCAATTGCACGTATTCTTGAAAGCCAAACATTATGGATTGTCGCAAGAGTGCTAATTCTATTGTTATTTTTATCATCGGGTTTTGCCAAGGTATTTGATTATGAGAATAGTTTGGCAGAGATGCGTGCAGCAGGGTTAAACCCTGATTGGTTTTTTAATCTCGCCAGCGCCATTGTTTTATTCGCCGGATCGATTTTAGTTCTTTTTGATCGTTATCTATGGTTAGGTGCTGGCGCATTAGCCACTTTCTTATTTTTAACCATTGTGATTGTACATACGTTTTGGAATATGACCGGCGATAAAGCGATGTTATCCATGTATTTTGCGATAGAGCATACCTCTGTGATTGGAGGACTAATGGCAACCGCAATGGCTAGCCACTTTAGAGCATTATGGAAAAAATTTAACTCATAACACCCTAAAAATAGATAAAAACTTCACTATGGGATCGGCGGTAAAATGAATAAGAAATTGACGTTAACTTTATCTGCCTCACTATTTTTATTAAGTGCAGGGGCAATGGTTTATGCAACAATGGGATCTGATGAAGATGAAACACAGCCATTTGCTTATCCACCAACAAAAGTGGCATTAGCAACCGCGCAATCCGCTGAATTACCCAATACCATGCATGGTGTTGGAGAATTGGAAGCTGCTAGACAAGTCTATTTAGCGGCAGAAACAAATGGGCGCATCGCCACGATCCACTTTGCATCAGGACAGACCGTCACCGCGGGACAAATCTTAGTAAAATTAAATGATGAGCCAGAGCAAGCGGAATTATTACGCCTACAAGCACAACTAACTAATGCAGAAAAACTTTATTCAAGAACTCGCCAACTTTATAGTAAAAATGTGGCTGCAGCAGCACAATTAGATAGTACGTTATCAGAGCGCGATATGATTGTAGCCTCTATCCGTGAAGTGAAAGCGCGCATTGCACAAAAAACCATTAAAGCTCCCTTTGATGGTATTGTCGGCATAAAACTCGTGCATGAAGGACAGTATCTAAATGCTGGGGAACGTGTTGCCTCATTAGTGGATGCAAGCCACTTAAAACTTAACTTTTCACTCGATGAGCAAGTGGCGCCACAGCTTTCAACTCATCAACCTATTAATATTGCAGTTGATGCTTATCCTAATCAAACATTTACCGGCTCACTTAATGCCATAGACCCTCTTATTGGCCCTTCTCGCACTGTGCAAGTACAAGCCATTTTACCGAATACCGATAACAAATTAAAAGCGGGCATGTTTGCTCGTGTTCAAGTTACCTCCCCTACTCGTCATCAGGCATTAACCGTACCAGAGACAGCGGTTACTTATACTGCCTATGGGGATACCGTGTTTGTAGCGCAATCTGACAATCAAAAAAACCTTATCGCTAAGCGTGTCTCTGTGAAAGTTGGATTGCGCTACAACGGCCTTATCGAGATCAAAGAAGGCTTAAATCAGGGAGATCAAGTTGTTACCTCAGGGCAAATCAAACTTAGTGATGGCACCTCAATAGCCCCCATAGAGCAAGATACGTTAACACTGGCCCAATCTACTACTCGTCAACCATAACAGGAGTGTTTCATGAAATTCACTGATATTTTTGTGCGACGACCTGTTTTAGCGTTAGTAGTTAGCACCTTGATTTTTTTACTGGGCGCATTTGCGTTCAGTAAACTACCTATTCGCCAATACCCCATGTTACAAAACTCAACGATTACCATTGCAACAGACTACCCTGGCGCATCGTCTGAACTGATGCAAGGTTTTGTGACTCAGCCTATTACACAAGCCGTTTCCTCGGTGGAAGGCGTTGATTATATTTCTTCATCTTCAGTACAAGGAAAAAGTTTTGTCACGGTAAGAATGGAGTTAAATCGCGATCCGACACAAGCATTAACGCAAGTGATGGCCAAGGTCAATCAAGTACGTTATAAATTGCCAGAACAAGCTTATGATCCTGTGATTGAACTTTCTTCTGGTGAATCAACCGCAGTCGCTTATGTTGGCTTTTCCAGTGAGCAAATTTCTATTCCAGAATTAACTGACTATCTATCTCGTGTGGTTGAACCGATGTTTTCCTCCATTAATGGGGTCGCCAAAGTACAAGTCTTTGGCGGACAACAACTGGCCATGCGCGTATGGCTAGATACTGATAAATTAGCGGGGCGAAACTTAACTGCTAGTGATGTCGCTGATGCCATTCGCCGTAATAATTACCAAGCAGCTCCTGGAAAGGTCGAAGGTGAGTTTGTTATTGCGAATGTTTATGTCAATACCGATTTAACCAATGTGGAAGAATTTAAAGATATGGTGATCCACAATGATGGCCATAATCTTATACGTCTACGTGATATTGGCACCGTCGAGCTAGGTGCGGCTGCTACTGAAACCAGTGGCATCATGAATGGCAAAAAAGCCGTCTTCTTAGGCCTATTTCCAACACCAACAGGTAACCCGTTAATCATTGTTGATGGTATTCGCGAAAACCTTACTGATATAGAAAAAACACTCCCACCAGGTGTAAATGTGGAGCTGGCCTTTGAAACTTCACGTTTTATTAAAGCTTCTATTGATCAGGTGGTGCAAACATTAATTGAAGCCATTTTAATTGTTATTGCTGTTATTTATCTCTGCTTAGGCTCATTACGTTCTGTAATTATTCCTGTGCTTGCTATCCCTTTATCTATGTTGGGGGCAGCCGGATTAATGTTGGCATTTGGTTTTAGTATTAATTTGCTTACTTTACTAGCAATGGTTTTAGCCATTGGATTAGTTGTCGATGATGCGATAGTGGTGGTTGAAAACGTACATCGTCATATTGAAGAGGGATTATCACCAGTGCAGGCCGCATTAGTGGGGGCACGAGAGGTCGCGGGGCCGGTTATTGCCATGACCATCACTTTAGCCGCCGTTTACGCGCCAATCGGTCTCATGTCAGGATTAACAGGTGCACTGTTTAAAGAATTTGCCATAACGCTTGCTGGTAGCGTCATTGTATCGGGTATTGTGGCATTAACCTTATCTCCGGTCATGAGCTCATTAATGCTCAAACCGAAAGAAAATGAAGGCAGGATGGCTAAAATAGCCGAATATACCTTTGATAAATTGGCATATTACTATAGCTATTTGCTTAATTTTTCTTTAACTCATCGCTGGTTAACCGTCGTTTTCGCCTTCGCCGTGTTTGTTAGCTTGCCGTTTTTATATAGCCAGACAAAACAAGAGTTAGCACCTTTAGAAGATCAAGCGAGCGTTTTAACCGCGGTAAAAGCACCACAACATGCAAATCTTGCCTATGCGGAACATTTCAATCAGAAACTTGATGATATTTATATGAGCCTACCAGAAACAGACAGCACATGGATCATCAATGGTACTGATGGCCCTTCAGCAAGCTTTGGTGGGATTAATTTTGATGGTTGGAAAGGTCGTGATCGTAATGCCAATCAAATTCAGGCAGACCTACAAAATCGTGTTGCGGATGTTGAAGGAAGCAGTATTTTTGCTTTTCAATTAGCATCATTACCTGGCTCTGTCGGCGGATTACCTGTCCAAATGGTGTTACGTAGCCCATTAGGTTATCCCGTTTTATTTGACACGATGGAAGAGATCAAACAGCAAGCACGAGAAAGTGGTCTATTTGTCGTAGTGGATAGTGATCTTGATTACAACAACCCTGTTGTACAGATCACTATTGATCGTGCCAAAGCCAATACCCTTGGTATTCGCATGCAAGATATTGGCGAATCACTATCCTTATTAGTGGGTGAACACTATATCAATCGCTTTGGTATGGATGGTCGCTCTTATGATGTGATCCCCCAAAGTATACGTCAACAACGTTTAACTCCGGCAGCACTTGCAGGGCACTATATTCGTACTCAAGATAACCTGTTAATTCCATTATCAACCGTAGTCAATATTACCACTCAAGTTGAACCCAATAAATTAACGCAATTTAATCAACAAAATGCCGCTATATTTCAAGCTATTCCGGCACCGGGTGTCACCATGGGGCAAGCTGTTGCGTTTCTTGAAAATGTGGCAAATTCCTTACCCGCTGGCTTTAGCCATGATTGGCAATCTGATGCTCGCCAATTTACCCAAGAAGGAAATACCTTAGTCTTTGCGTTTATTGCCGCCCTTATCATTATTTATTTGGTATTAGCCGCACAATATGAAAGCTTGGTTGATCCATTGATTATTTTGATTACGGTACCACTCTCAATTTGTGGTGCATTAGTGCCATTAGCTTTAGGTATGGTGACATTAAATATCTACACTCAAATTGGTTTAGTCACCTTGATAGGACTTATCAGTAAGCACGGTATTTTAATGGTGGAGTTCGCTAATGAATTACAAGTTCATAAAAATCTAAATCGACGTGAGGCGATTATTGAAGCAGCAAAAATCCGCTTACGCCCTGTCTTAATGACTACGGCAGCAATGGTTATCGGGCTTATTCCTCTGCTATTTGCCAGTGGTGCTGGAGCGAATAGTCGCTATGGATTAGGGTTGATTATTGTATCAGGTATGTTAGTTGGCACGCTATTTACGCTGTTTGTATTACCCACAATGTACAGCTTCTTAGCTCGAAACCATCAAGTCAGCGCTCAGACTGAGCGTCAAAAACAATTACAGCAAATCAGTGAGCAATAAAAATAACAAGCGCTAATGTCGTAAACCCATCCCCATTGTAAATACAATGGGGATGGTTATAGTTATTTTTTGAATAAATATTATTTTATTTCAATATTATCATTGACTAAAGGAATGTTATGATTTATTGCAAACTTAATCAGCTCATCAACTTGTGATTTCCTTTTAAGTACCTCCCTACTGCGATTTTCCCTTAAATGAACGAGAATACTTTCTAAGCTTTTTGTTTTTGTATTTCCTGCCTCTATCATTTTCATCATTTCCATTAAAGCAATAAACTCCCCTGTTCTTCCTAATCCCGCAAGACAATGGACAGCTATATTTTCTTTTGTTGGGTTTATTGTGAATTTCTTGCCAATAAAATCAATTGTATTTTTTAATTTTATCGCATCTATTGCTGTATGATCTTCCCAATTATAAATATGTACAAATTTTATATCTTTCTTTTTATCACAACCTTTTTTAGTCAATCTCTTAATATATACTTTGCAATCTAACTGTCTTTCATTTAGTAAAATTTCATTATCTCCATTCTTATTATCTACAATTTTATATCCCCCATTGTTATCTTTTATTTCAAAATAACTGAAATCCCACTTCTTAAAGTGGCAAGATTTTATATTATCTGAATAAAAACCCTCTCTAAAGTATTTAAACCCTTTCTGCTTAGAATTGATTTTATCATATTCACTATCAGGTTTTGAGAAGTCCCATTTAATATCCTTATCCGAGGCTAAAACATAAACTGTCTTTATATCATTATCAAATAACATATTAAAATAATGTTTTAAACTCTCTTTATCATTAAGAGGATATTGGCTTGCAATAGTCGTATAAGGAGAGTTCTTAACACTCACATTATTAGTAGGTAATAATACCCCATTAGATTCTATTAAAGTTTTTTTACAATATCGTACTCTATATCTAGAATTAGGTACACATTGATAATTATTTTCATCATATTGAGGTGAGTTTTCATCATAATATAATTTGTTAAGAACTTCTGTAGATACTAATCTTTGGATATTATTTACATTATTGATATTTTGTCGCATACAGAGAACAGGTGCTTTTTTTTCAGATAAAATTTCTGTATACCATATAGTACTAGTATTCTTAACACTACTGAAATTAGGATTTCCCGTGGGATCTTTTATTCCTAAAAAATTTCTTATGCTATTAATTTTTGCACTTACATTAGGTATTATTCTTATCATATATCACCCTTTTATAAATTAGTTTTACATAACAGTCTCCTAACTTTATATTGATAAAAAATTTAAAATATAAAAAAAACATCTTTTATCAATCATGTTCATTTTAAGAAATAAATATAAGTGAATATAAAAATGCCAATATTGTTGAATAACATATCGGCATTTAAAATTAAAAGAAAATTTAGTCTCTTGTTTATAAACTTATCTTACATCGTTGAAAAGGTATTCATAATTATCCCACCAGAGATAATCAATGCCATTGAGAATATAGCGGGTAGATCGGGTTTTTGTTTATATAAAATCATGGCAACTAATGTTACCCCAACAATACCAAATCCACACCACAAGGAATATGCCACACCAACAGGGATATAGCCCATTGCACGTGTTAAGGCGAAATAGCAAATACAGTAAGCGGCAATCACTAAAACAGAAGGGGCTAATTTACTAAAGCCATTGGTCTTTTTAATCATTGAGGTGCCTGTGATTTCAGAACCAATAGACAGCGCCAACCATAAGAATCCGGTAAACATAATGGTTATCCTTATTTATTTTAATAAAGTACTTATTTATT
>NZ_CAWQOK010000089.1:0-30038 GCF_963896075.1 Proteus sp. G4415 | reverse complement strand
ATTTTTATTGTCAAATACTGGGGCTTACCCTATTAAATGAAAAATACCGTGAAGAAATACAATCTTGGAAAGCTGAGCTTGCGTTAGGTACAGTCTACCAAATTGAATTATTTAGCTTCCCAGATGCGCCAGCACGTTTAAGTTACCCAGAAGCACGTGGTCTACGCCATGTGGCATTTGCAGTGGACGATCTTGATGCTTCAGTTGCTTATTTACAACAAAACAATATTCAATGTGAGCCAATACGTATTGATCCTAGTAGCCAAAAACGTTTTACCTTTTTTCAAGATCCCGATGGCTTACCTTTAGAGCTTTATTCAATATAGTTCACAACATATAACAAGGCCGCAATAAATAATGCGGCCCCAATTAATATATTATTTATTAATACGTTAAAATATAGACATAAAATGATTAATCTATATTTTTATCAAATACACTATTGACTAAAGTGATTTTTGACTCTGCTTTTGTATATTGTTTAATCATCGGAATGATGCGACGAAAATGTTCACTATTACAATGAATATCTAATGCTTCTTTATTTGGCCATGATTCAATAAAAATAAAGTGACCGGGATCTTTCTCATCAACAAATAAATCATAGCTAATACAACGTGCTTCTTGTTGGCTAGCTTTCACCAATTCTTGGTAAAGTGGTAAGACCGTTTCTATTGATCCTGATTTAATAAAATCTTCTGCAATAACCTTTATCATAAATATCCCTTACTATTAATATAGAATGGTGATGAGCTACTATTTACTATTATAGAGGTTATATTATGATTAAAAATAATAGAAAAATTCAAACATAATACCGCCCAAACCAATAGGGTTTAATGGCCCAAAAAGACCAATAGGTAGAAAAGTGGTTGCCATGATCTATTTCCTTAGTTTTATATGCAAGTGTATACGTTGCTATTATTTTTGATAAAAATAGATAAATCAATAAGATAAACTCTACTTTTTAAGATAATATTTACCCTATTCACTTTTGTTCTGTATCACGATGATCTTCCCCCCTATTTTCTACTAAAAAACAACTTACTTTCTGTATAAAAATCATTATTTACGAATAATTATGCTAAAAGTGTATAAAAATAGGCGTTTAAATTTTTCTGTTTCTCTTTATATAATAACAGGTCAACGTTTATATCATGTACAGTAAAAGTATGGGGGTTACTGTGTGGCTTGAACAATTTGGAGTGCTCAATATTTGGACATATCTTGCGGGTATGTTCTTTATTATTATCGTCCCCGGCCCTAATTCCCTTTATGTGCTTAAAACCAGTGCATCAAGAGGAGTTGGTGCAGGTTATCGAGCCGCATTAGGGGTTTTTATTGGCGATGCTATCTTAATTTTCTTAGCATTTATCGGTGTGGCATCAGTTATTAAAGCCTCTCCTGTGCTTTTTACTATTGTCCGTTTCTTAGGTGCTTTTTATCTACTCTATCTCGGTATCAAAATTATTCATGCTAACTTCTTTGCCAAAAAGCAAAGCCATACTGAGACAAACTGTATTCAAGAGCATGTATTTCGTAAGGCATTAACATTAAGCTTAACCAACCCCAAAGCGATTTTGTTTTATATCTCCTTTTTTGTGCAATTTATCGACTTTAACTATGCACATACTGGTTTATCCTACTTGATCTTAGCTTCTATGCTTGAAGCATTTAGCTTTGTTTATCTCTCTTTTCTTATTTTTGGTGGTGTAGCATTGGCGCGTTTCTTCGGTTCACGTAAAAATATCGCTAAACTGGGAAATGGTATTGTTGGGCTATTTTTTATGGGGTTTGCTACCAAACTTGCCACACTCTCCTCTTAAATAGACGTCCTTTCGTGACTTAAATAAGAGGCTGTTGTTATCAATAGCGATTATCTTTATAGTAATCGCTAATTTCCCCGTTACTATCTTGGTCAGTAAGTCAGCCCCACAGGGTGGCGATTATTTTACTTAGCAGTTTCGAAATGCGCTATGCTTCTGTTATCATTGTCGGCTTATCATTTCCTTGCAATAAGTGGTAATTAAATTTTGCTTTTTAGCTTTATTCGTTTAAACGCATAGATATTATGTTATTCCGATAAAGCACCTCACGCAACAAATTGAAAATAAAGCAGAAAACCTCTTTAAAGTAAGTTAAAAAACCTTAGCAACGATATAGAACCGTAAAAAATGAGCATCCCAAAAGAGCAATATAATTTTAACAAATTACAAAAACGCTTACGCCGTAACGTTGGGCAAGCTATCGCTGATTTTAATATGATTGAAGATGGCGATAAAATCATGGTGTGCCTTTCTGGCGGGAAAGATAGCTATACTCTCCTATCTATCTTAATGAATTTGCAAAAAAGCGCGCCAATACAATTTTCCTTAATTGCCGTTAATTTAGATCAAAAACAACCGGGCTTCCCTGAGCATATTTTACCTGAATATCTTGAGCAACTGGGTGTAGAGTATAAAATTGTTGAAGAGAATACTTACGGTATTGTAAAAGAGATCATTCCAGAAGGTAAAACCACCTGTTCACTTTGCTCTCGCTTACGTCGTGGTATTTTATACCGTACAGCCACCGAAGTTGGGGCAACAAAAATTGCTTTAGGTCACCATCGTGATGATATTTTAGAAACGCTGTTTCTGAACATGTTTTATGGTGGAAAGCTAAAGGGCATGCCACCTAAATTAATGAGTGATGACGGAAAACATATCATTATTCGTCCATTGGCTTATGCCCGAGAAAAAGACATTGAGCGTTTTGCTCAAGCAAAAAATTTCCCTATTATTCCCTGTAATCTTTGTGGCTCTCAACCTAACTTGCAACGCCAAGTGATCAAAGAGATGCTAAGAGATTGGGATAAACGTTACCCTGGGCGCATTGAAACCATGTTTAGGGCAACCCAAAATATTGTTCCGTCGCATCTATGTGATACCCAATTATTTGACTTTGCTAATATCAAACAGGGTGATGAGATTATTAACGGCGGTGATCTAGCATTTGATAAGGATGATATTCCAACAAGCCCTATTCTTTCCAATGATGAAGATGAGCGTCCTGATTTTAGCCAAGCTAGATTGGATGTTGTTGAGGTAAAATAAGCATAGCCAGTATTATCCCTAGCAAACCATCGTCGTTGCGCTGGGGTTTAATATGCTTTACTTATGACGAGAATAATAAGCAAAAAAAAACCGATGTTTATTTAACATCGGTGTAATAATGGTCAATTATTCTGTATTAAGAACTCAATATGAGAAAAACTACAATTATGGAGCACAACGTTCATCGCTCAACGTTGTATTCACCTGCGAGAGTTATAATGCCAGATGTTGGCATTTAAAAAATTGATATATCTCAAACAGAGTTAGAGAATTCTTTTTTAAATCCATTTAGTTACGATTAATTTGCTGAAATTTCACAACCACCTACTACGCTTTAACCACCAAGCAACAATCACAATCAAGAAAAACAGTGAAAAGCAAAATATAGCAAAGCCATAAGGAAATTCATTACCGGGGATCCCCCCTAAATTAACCCCAAATAGTCCTGTCAAAAAGGTCGTGGGCAAAAATAGCATCGCCATTAATGACATGGTATATGTTCGCCTGTTCATCGCATCTGCCATCATTGAAGTAATTTCATCAGCAATAACGGCTGTACGAGAAATACTACTATCTAAATCTTCTAATCGACGCGAGAGACGTTCTGATATTTCAACCAAGCTAATGCGATCACTGTCGCTCATCCAAGGTAATTTTTCGATAGAGAGTCGGGAGAATACATCACGTTGTGGCGCCATATAACGACGTAACACAATCAGTTGCTTACGTAGCAATGCCAATTCACCTCGAGCCGGAATTTGCTGATCGAGGATCATATCTTCCAACTCAATTAATTGGTCATGAAGTGTTTCAACAAAATCACCTATTTCATCTGTCACTGCATCGGCCATAGTGATCAACCAACTACCACTATTTTCTGGACCATCACCCACTTCTAAAGAGTGGATCACCGAATCAACGGAATTAACGCGACGATGTCGGCTCGAAATAATCATTTGACCATTAATATAAATACGATACGCAATCAGTTCATCCGGCCGATCATCGGGGTTGTTATTAATCGTTTGCAAATTAATAATAACCCCTTCCCCGATACGCTGTGCCTTAGGTCGAACATTTTCAGCTAAAAGCACATCTTTTGCGATAGGAGGAAGTAACTCAGTCTGATTAATCCACTGATCACTTTTGGGTTTACGATAATCGAGATGAACCCAAAAAGGCCTTTCATTACTTGCTATGCTATTAGCCGTGATCGGCATAATTCCGCCATGCCCATTAAGCTGAGCCATATAGATAGCATCAGAATCTTCGATTATAGCGTTATTGACACTTTTCATTATTCGTCCTCCTTGATACCATCATTTAAAATATAATTTTATGCTTTTTTCTAAAATCATGTAAACAATCAATAATATTGCCTTTATTTGATTATGTTGCAAGAGGTTAAATCAAGCCACTATTTAGCCTAGATTAACGCCATCACATCCTTCCATCTACAACAACATTATTGAGTAAAATATTTTCTACTTTAAGATTTTTACACTAAAATAAGCATTAATTATTAGGTTATGATAGATTTTTCAATATATGCCTATATTTAGGTTATCGATTAGCACTAGATATTAGTCATAAAAATGAAATTTACTTAAAATAAACGCAAATATTTAATTAATTTGTCGCCCCTGAAATAAGGCTACTAATATGAAAAAGTTTCTCACCATTCCTTTATTTTTACTTTTAGCAGGATGCAATACAGCGACAGGAACCAACACCCAAGTTATGAACGATTCGACAAAAACACTACTTATTGACTCTCAGCTTTATGATTGTGTTGGTGTTGCGCCAATGAAATGCATGAAAGTAAAAGAATTACCTGCTGGTGAATGGTCTCTCTTCTATCAAAATATCGAAGGATTTGATTACCAAGCGGGAACGCAGTACAAAGTAAAAGTCAAAGTTACAGATATTCCTAATCCTCCTGCGGATGCACCAAGCATCAAATATACACTGGTTGAGATCTTAGATAAAAAGTAAGTAACTCACTAGCTAAACAATGGATTTTCGGATCCATTGTTTATTTCGCTATTATTACGCTTTCCTTTAGCTATAAATTATAAATAAGATCCAATAATAATAACGATTATTTATAAAATATCTTATATTATCTAAAATTATAGTAATTACCCTTCTATTAATACCAAAATAATTTCTTTTAACTCAATAAGAATGCTAGTTTTTTTTAAGAATCATTCCAAAGAAATTAACTTGAAATATGTTATTAACTCACTAAAAATATCGCCATCTCCAACAAATTAGATACGCGATAATGAAAAAAAATCTTATTTTATTTATAAGCTTTATTTTACCTTTCTCTCCATCACTACATGCTTTTGAGAATAATCAGGCAATTTATGGCGGTTACATATATGGAAAAATAAAAAACCACAAAGCAAATGGTGCAATAATAAGTTATCACTATGGATCCGATATTCACTGGGGAATGTTACTTTCATTACTGCATATCAAGTCAACACATCAAAGCCATTTTATAGACGCTAGCTCACTTAAGCTAGGCACAAAAGATGAACATGCAAAGGTTTCTGCATTATTAATAGGCCCAACGTATCGAATTACACCTTCTTTGGCTATCTACGCCCAAATGGGGCCTAAAAAATTAAAATATCGAGTTGATAAAAGTTATTCAGGCGTTGCGGTAACCGATACCATTATCGTCGACACCACCAATGTGATGTTTCAAGCGGGTATTGATTATAGCCTTAGAAAAAATGTAGGCATTAATCTTGGCTATTTACATTCAGATACTGAGTCAAACAAACATAATATTAGACTAAATAGTATCCAATTATCCTTAGGCTATCGTTTTTAATGTTTTATAAATATGCGATAACATAAGTTAAAAATAATCTTATCAATTTTATTTGTTGTTAAAATACGTTTACTGACCACTGAAATTATAATTATAAAGCTATATTAAGTAGTTATACCTATAAATAAAAAGTATAAATTTATACTTTGCATCAACTGCACGATTAGTCAAAACATTCATGCAAAATTATATTAACATAATTTTGCAATGTTTATTCCTTTTGAGTCTCCTTCTGTTGCATAACAGAGGGATTTTTTTTCTCTATCTCTCTTCCCCTAAAAAAAAGTACGCAATAATCATTACGTACTCTTTGCTAATATTTTGGCTTTCTTATCTTATTGCCTGTAACACTTATTTAATGCTTTATAACATACAGCATATGGCTATAAGCGACATCTTCAGGATTCTCAATGGGATAACCTTTTAGCCAAGGTTTGATTAGACGACCATTAGTATACTGATAGATAGGGGCAATAGGCGCCTCTTCCGCAATAACCTGTTCTGCACGATTATAGAGACGATTTCTTTCCTCTTCATCTGTCGTCATATTGGCTTGGACTAAAATCTCATCATATTGCTGGCTCTGATATTTTGGGATATTTCCAGCATGCTTAGAACCTAATAAAGATAAAAATGTGGAGGGTTCATTGTAATCGCCTATCCATGACGCTCTTATCACATCAAAATCACCTGAATTACGACTATCAATATAAGTTTTCCACTCTTGATTGCGTAAGTTTACCTTTACGCCTAACTTTTTCTTCCACATAGAAGCGACAGCAATGGCGATCTTTTGATGATTTTCTGAATTATTATAAAGCAGAGAGAGAGTTAAAGGATTATGAGGACCATAGCCGGCTGCTGATAACAATATTTTTGCTTGGCTATCTAATTCATCCTGACTGTATTCATCATATAGTGTTGGCTCAGGCGTAAAATTAGCCGTCACATCAGGAGTAAAGCGATTCGCTGATTTTTCTCCAGTACCAAGGACTTTGTCAGTAATAATTTTTCTATCAATTGCCATAGCTAACGCTTTGCGAACCCGAATATCTTTGGTAGGCCCTGCTTGTGTATTAAATGCATAATAGTAAGTACCTAACTGCTCAGGGATATACACTTGATCAGGAATATCTTTCATCAATTTGTGATATAAGTGTTTAGGAAAAGACTCTGTAATATCAATATCCCCAGCTAAATAACGTTTAGTCGCTTGTGATTCATGATTAATAGGCACAAAAGTGACTTTGGTTAACACCGTATTGTGGTGATCCCAATAGTAAGGGTTTGGCGTTAACACAATTTTCTCATTCACAACGCGATCTTTTAGTATAAAAGCCCCGTTACCCACTAAATTACCTACTTTGATCCATTCTGAACCGTATTTTTCGATTATGTGTTTAGGTACAGGATAAAGTGAAAAATTGGTCGCTAAACTAGGGAAATAAGGAACAGGTCGTTCTAAGGTAACTTTTAACGTTTTTTCATCAATGGCTTCCACACCTAACGCGGTTGGTTTTAATTTACCATCAATAATTTTTTGGGCATTCTCAATAGAAGCTAGGGATGCATACCAAGCAAAAGGAGAAAGATTTTTTGGATCAACTAATCTTTGCCAACTATAAACAAAGTCAGAAGCCGTCACCTTTTCGCCATTTGACCATTTAGCATTATCACGTAATGTAAAAATCCAAACCCGGTTGTCTTCTGTTCGCCATGATTGTGCCACTCCAGGAATGGGACGCCCTCGCTCATCTTCTATCACTAATCCTTCAAATAAGTCTCGTTGAACTTGAGCCTCCGTTAAACCTACGGCATTAATGGGATCAAGTGATGCGGGTTCATCTTTTAAATGTCGCACTACTTCCTGTTTTTTGTCGAGTATCGTTCCTGATGGCACCACTGCCGCATTAGCCTGTGATATGAGCAATCCTTGAACGACAAGTGCACATGATATAACGAATATTTTGCGCATGTCTGTTTCGTCCTGTAGTCTATAAGCGAGTTAACTTAATAATTATAAAAGCCTGATAAAAAGGCACAATCACTGATTGCAAAAATTTTATCAATTTTACCGTTTTCACTCTTTTATTTTAGAGATGTAGACAAATTTTAATCATGGTTACGCATTAACGAATATTATCGTTAATAATTTAGTATTAATAATGGTTAGTTCAATAAGTAACAAAGGAGAACAACAATGGCACATCAAGTGACTTTACAAGGTAATGCGGTGACTTTAGCTGGAAATTTCCCCACTGTAGGCCAAAAAGCAGCCGATTTTTCTTTAGTAGGTAAAGATCTAAATGATGTTTCTTTAGCGCAATTTGCCGGCAAACGTAAAGTATTAAATATTTTCCCAAGTGTAGATACTGGTGTTTGTGCAGCGAGTGTTCGCCAATTTAATAAAGTAGCCAACGAATTAAATAATACCGTTGTACTGTGTATTTCAGCAGATTTACCTTTTGCACAAGCACGTTTTTGCGGTGCTGAAGGTTTAGATAATGTTGTCACATTATCAACAATGCGTGGTGCGGAATTTAAAGAAAACTACGGTGTCGCGATTACATCAGGTCCTTTAGCGGGATTAACTAGCCGTGCTGTGATTGTACTTGATGAAAGTAACAACGTTATCTACACCCAATTAGTTGATGAAATCACCACTGAACCTAATTATGACGCAGCATTAGCTGTACTAAAATAATTGACAATAACGTTATTCATACCGAGTAATGTAAAAAATAAACGGGCTAATATAGCCCGTTTATTTAAATAAAAACCATTAACACATTGTAATATAATATTATTTCTCTGTTTTATCCGCTTTTTTACTTGTTAAATCATATTCACGTAATTTATTTGCGATCGCGGTATGAGAAATACCTAAACGTTTAGCCAGTTTACGTGTACTTGGATAATCACGATATAAACGCCTTAAAATAGAAGCTTCAAATCGCTTAGTCATTTCATCTAGCGAGCCTTCAAGCAAATCTTCATCAAATAAAGTATCCGCAGTATGCTCAGGCAAGGCGATATCTTGAGGTCGCAATGTATTGCCTACTAACTGAGCCATGGCTTGATAAATTGTGTTTCTTAATTGGCGAACATTACCAGGCCAGCCATATTGTACTAAATAAGCAGATAAATCAGGGGAAATAACAGGTTTTGATGCTTTCTGCTCTAAACAATATTGATTAATAAAATGCAGTGCTAACGGCATGATATCCGCTTTTCTTTCCCGCAACGGTGGTAGAGTTAATGTCAATACATTAAGTCGATAGTAGAGATCTTCCCTAAATAGCCCTTTTTGTACTAATTCCCATAAGTTTTTTTGTGTTGCACAAATTATTCGAACATCAACTTTAACTTCGTGCTCTTCCCCAACACGACGGAAAGTACCATCATTTAAAAAACGCAGGAGTTTAATTTGCATTTGTGGCGACATTTCGCCAATTTCATCTAGCAAAACAGTGCCTCGATTGGCTTGTTCAAAAAAGCCTTTTTTACCTTCGATAGCATTAGGATATGCACCTGCCGCATAACCAAATAACTCACTTTCAACCACATCATCAGGCATAGAGGCACAATTGAGGCCTAAAAATGGCTCTCTGGCTCGAGGACTTAATAAGTGGCAAGCCTTAGCAAATAGATCTTTGCCCGTCCCCGTATCCCCCACTAATAATAAAGGATCATCCATTTTTGCCATTTTCTTAGCGCGTTCAACTAATTGTTTCATGGGGGTGCTAACAGCAATAACTTGTTCAAACCCCGAATTATCATTAACAATTAATTTCGGATGCTCATGAATTATTCCGCGATATTTCAATAAAATGAGTGCACCAACACAATGATTAAACTGATTATCATCAGTCAGTTTTATTGGCACAATCTCCATATCAAAATGTTGTTTTTTTAATTTGATGGAGATAATTTCAGCATGAGGATCTTTTTGTTCTAACCAGCGATGGATATTAAAGTTAGGTATCAGTTGGTTAAAAGATTTTTCATTTTTATCATTTTCATCTAATTCAAACAGATGCCGTGTAGCTGGGTTTAATAACTTAATTTGACCTTTGGTATTAATAGAAAAGACAGGGACAGGTACTGATTCTAATAGTGTCCACATAGCTCGATGCTCTTGCTCTGATGGCATAAAAGCCACAGTACGAACATCGATAACCCCCTCAATTCTTCTGATTTCAGCCATTAAAGGTTGAAATATATTAAAATCGATTTGCGAAAAATTTAGATAAATAAGACCAATAGGAAAGATTTCAATTCCACGCAAATCGATATTTTTTAATACAAGCAGATCGAGTAATTCGCGGGTTAACCCGATGCGATCTTTACAGGTAACTTCTAAGCGCATTTTAAACCTTCTTAATACTGAGTGCCCCTGAACTAATTGCTGATATTATACATTAATATCAATTAAATAAAGGGCTTTGTCAGCAAAAGTTGACACTATTGGCATTTATTTTTACACAAAAGAGGTGATATTTTGATTATAAATGCTTTTTTAACGCTTTTAAAAAATTAAAACAGAAAAATGTTGAAGGTTGAATGATCTCTTTTAACTCATAAGCGATAAAATGCTTGATCCTTTCCAATAAAAACATAAGTTCTCTTCTTATAAATTTTTTGATTGTACAACAACCATGAGAAAAACAAAAAATGAGATAATCTAGTGCATATATCGCTGCTTTCTTTTTATTATTGTTTTTTACATACTCAAAGATCTGTGCCGTTTCTTTAATTGGTGATAATATAACTTGCTTTTGTTGTGCATATTTTATTTTATCAATTGCATCATCCAAAATAGGCGTTAAAAAGGCCAATTGACGGTTAATATGAGTAATATTCAAAGAAGAACCAATATAAAACTTGCGTCTTTGTTTTGAAAGTTTTTTTATTGTTTCAATCTTCATTTTTCTTTCCTCGTACTTTAGATATAAACTAATATAAAAACACTATTATATAAAATACTAACCAGCTAATAATTTAATATTAAACATCATGGCAGTTATACATTTATATTATGTTGACGCTATTTATCATACTAAAGTAAATAAGCTTTACTATCAAAAAAAGAAAAAACGTTAGCTAAATGTTAAAAAAGAAATAAAAACAAATAAATACAATGAGTTAACCAAGCACCTTAAAGCTATTAATCTTTACTTATAACTATTTTTTTACCAATGTAATACCAACTAACTTTACAACAATAAAATGTATATTTTTTGATAGAAATAAATTATTCCCTTGCACTCATGCACACATCACTTTTATATACACTAACAATTAATTTAGCGATAAAAAAACCTCAACAATAATACTTATTGTTGAGGCTATTCAATTTATATTGAATTAAAGAATATATTGATAGGTAACTCACTCTTTCTTCTTATTACCTAATGTATTTTTTAATTGACCGATAAGCTCTTTTCTAAAGTCACTCAATTTAGGCTTATTATCAATCCAGGGTAATGGACGGCATAACTCCATTGCTTTAATTCCCAATCGGGCAGTTAATAATCCAGCGCCAATACCTTGAGCAGCACGCGTGGATAACCGAGCAGCCAAATCTTGTGAAAGCCAATCCATTCCCACTTCTCTCACTAATTCAGTCGCCCCAGCAAACGCAATATTGACGAGTACCAAGCGAAATAGCTTTAGTCGGCTATAGTAACCAAGTTCAATACCATATATTTGTGCAATACGATTAATTAACCGAATATTTCTCCAACCAATAAACGCCATATCCACCATTGCTAATGGACTTACTGCAATCATAAGGGTTGATTCCGCTGCAGAACGACTAATTTCAGCCCGTGCTTGCTTATCTAAAATCAGTTGTACTAATTGGCTATATAATTCTAAAATTTCTCTATCGTTATGCGTATCATGTAATGTACTTTGCCAACGAATATAAGCAGGATGTTGTGAATTAATACCTGCTTGTTTGGCTAAATCTTCACAAAAAGGGCGACCATTCCCTATTGCATGACTATAGAGTAATTCTCTCGCTTTATCACGCTCGTCAGCCCGTTGGCGTAAACGATAAATACGACGCCACTCAGTAATTACCGATCCCATACCCGCAATAACAATTAATCCTCCCGCACTGGCTGCGCCTAAAGCAATCCAATCAGAATTTATCCATGATTGATAGATCCACTGTCCCGCTTGAGCAATAACACTAACACCTAAAATAGTACTCGCCACTGTTATTAAGCGTTTCCATAAACTTTTTCTAGGCTTTAGGGCCGATTGGATCTCACCTTCTAAACGCCCTTCATTTTCCTGTGCCTCTAATTGCGGATTGTAGGGAACAAATTGTTCATCTTGATTGAAATCAAGCCCTTTTTTTAAGCTAATTTCTTCGTTTTGTAAGGTTGATTGTTTAAAATCAATACGTGATTTTAATGGCTCATTCATTTTAGTTTATCCCCTAATAAAAACTCCAAGGCACTATCCATACGAATATGGGGAACGGCACTGTCTCTCGATATTTGTTGAGGCCGGAAAGATTCAAAACTAAATCCTTGCTTTTGCCAAAATGCCTTTTCAGGCAATCTCTTAGGAACTTCTCCTGGAAAATAAACGAGCGGCTGATTATCCGTTAGTCGGTAGCCTTTTACGGCTGGGATTTTTTCACCATGATGATCGACAATGCCACTTTCTGTGGCAGCAATAGAAGCAAGCCCCATACAATCAATGCTTATTCCTTCAAAAATAGCATTCTGTTTCGCATCTTGAATAAGTTGCTGTAACAAAGAGACTAAATTTTCATGCTGATCTGGCGTGATATGGTCAGCCTTAGTGGCTGCAAATAGCAGTTTATCAATACAGGGGGAGAATAAACGTCTTAATAAGGTTCGTTTGCCATAATGAAAGCTGCGCATTAATTGTGTGAGCGCTTGTCTCATATCATTAAAAACATCCGCACCTTGATTTAGGGGTTGTAGGCAATCGACTAAGACAATTTGTCTGTCAAACCCTTGAAAATGGTCGCGATAAAATCCTTTTACAATATGTTGACCATAATATTCATAGCGCTTTTTTAACATACCAATATTCGTTTTTTTATCGGCATTTTTTAATTTAGCACTATCGTATTGCGTTAAGTCAGCCCAAGGGAAAAATTGTAAAACAGGTGCGCCGGATAATTCCCCCGGTAAAACAAAGCGTCCCGGTTGAATAAAATGTAATCCCTGTTTTTTACAGGCTAATAAGTATTCAGTATAAGCTGCGGCGATCTCGGCTAACAGCGTTTCATCAGCAGGGGCAAAGGGATCACATTTTTTTATTAACGACTGCCACTGTTGCACAGGTGCCGTTCGTTGTTGATTAACTCTATTCATCTGCTCAGACCATTCAAAATAGTCTTGCTCAAGCATAGGTAAATCAAGTAACCATTCACCGGGATAATCAACAATTTCTAAATAGAGCGATGAAGTTTCTTTTATAAAACGCGTTAAAGACTCATGAGAGCGATAGCGTAATTGCAAACGTATTTCACTGACACCCTTAGTGGGAACAGGCCAACTAGGTGGCGTATGGTAAAGTGACTCCATAGCTTCATCATAAGTAAAGCGTGGAATACTTAAGTTATGTTGCGGTATACGTTTAACCCCTAATAACTGTTGGTTGCGTGCCGCAGAAAATAAAGGTAAACGCGCCCCACTATGTACATTGGTGAGTTGATTGACTAAAGAGGTAATAAAGGCTGTTTTACCACTGCGGCTTAACCCTGTAACAGCGAGGCGTAAATGCCTATCTACGCCTCGATTAATCAGTGCAGTTAGTTCATTTTGTAAGCGTTTCATGTTTCTCCCAAGACACGTGACGCGATAACTTATCTAGCCCCATTTTTATCATAGGCTCAGCTATCAATAGAACCAACCAACGTAACGGTTTATAACTCACACGTTTTAATATACCGCCGGTTATTGCGGCTGGCCCAAATAAAGTTAATAACATTAAAGCAAATGTTACCCCTTTTTTCGCCCATTTAGTGAGTTTATTTGTTTTAACGGTTGTCGGTATCAAAGTGGAATTCATCATTCCTCCTTAATAAGCAAATGGTTTATATCCAAATAAAGACGCTCCTAGTATTGGAGCGTCATATTAGATTAAGTGGCAAGAAAATTATAAATCTTGAAAGCGTTTATTGAGCTGATAAGTCGAAGAAGTGATATAACGTTCCATTTGTTGTAAACGTTTTTCACCTTTTGTTAATTGACTATCCACTTCTTTTAAAATAGCTTTTAAATCCTCTTGCTGTTCCTGATGTTGGTTATAATTATCAGGTGCAGGCTCCATAAAGAAACTTAAAACAAGATAAACAACAATGGTTAAGCCAAAAAAACCAGCAAAGAGTGCAATCACCGCAATAACCCTGACTAATAGCACAGGAATATTAAAATAATGGGCAAGCCCAGCACATACGCCACGGATCATGCCTTCTTGTGGCAAGCGATACAATGATTTGCTCTGCATCGTCATTATGATTGCCTCCAGTTAGGATGTTCTGCATCAAGAATATCTTCTAATGTCTTAATGCGTTCCTGCATTTGCTGAGCTTTATCCACCAGCGCGCTCAGTCGCTGCATTTCTTGTTGGGTTAACTGAACCTTCCCTCCCCCTTTTTGGCTGTTATAGTGCAACCATAACCAAATAGGAAGAATAAATAACACAAAAATTGTCAGTGGTATTCCCAGAAATATATAGCCCATTACATATCCTTTATAAGATGGTTATTACGCTTGCTGTTACTCTTTATTAGTATTGATTTTAGCTTTTAATGCCGCTAATTGCGCGCTAATTTCATCATCGGCTTTCAGCTCAGCAAACTGTTGTTCTAATGATTTTTCTTTACCTAATCCATAGCTTTGCGCTTCGCCTTCCATATGATCAATTCGACGCTCAAATTGTTCAAAGCGCGCCATTGCCGCATCCATTTTACCGCTATCTAATTGACGACGAACCTGACGTGAAGAGTTTGCAGCTTGGTGGCGAACCACTAATGATTGCTGTTTAGCACGCGTTTCTGTCAGTTTATTTTCTAATTCACTGATTTCACCTTTGAGACGATCTAATGTTTCATCAATGATAATTAGTTCGTGTTTTAAGGTATCGCACATTGAAGCAATACGTTGTTTTTCAATTAACGCCGCACGTGCTAAATCTTCTTTATCTTTAATCAGCGCGAGTTCCGCTTTATCTTGCCAATCTTTAATTTGTTTTTCTGCTTGCTCAATACGACGCTCTAAGCTTTTTTTCTCTGCTAGCGTACGTGCAGAAGTTGTTCTGATCTCAACTAACATGTCTTCCATTTCTTGGATCATTAAGCGGATCATTTTTTCAGGATCTTCTGCTTTATCCAGCAAAGAAGCGATGTTGGCATTAATAATATCAGCAAAACGTGAAAATATACCCATGATGTTATCCTTAATAGCTATGATAAATAATAGCCTTGAGTGTTGATTAAATAGCGTTATTAACAATAACGCCCAGTTGCTATAGTTAATACAATTTGCGTGCCAACTTTTCAAAATAACTTAACACATTAATAAATAACATTTTATTTTTCCTCGCCTATTTTTTACACTACTGATAGACTGGTGAGAAATACCTCAATATGGTGATTTTAACCAATGCAAGAGAATTTAGAGACAATAATTGGTGTTGATAGTCATTTTATCGATGTTTTAGAACAAACCTCAGCCCTCGCTCAACTCAAAAAACCGGTGTTGATTATTGGTGAACGTGGTACAGGTAAAGAGCTTATCGCTCATCGATTACACTATTTATCACCTTGGTGGCAAGGACCATTTATTTCCATTAACTGTTCGGCATTAAACGATAATTTGCTTGATTCAGAGCTGTTTGGTCATGAAGCGGGGGCATTTACCGGAGCGAAAAACCGCCATCAAGGACGTTTTGAGCGTGCCGATGGCGGCTCTCTTTTTCTTGATGAGCTAGCCACTGCACCGATGCTGGTGCAAGAAAAGTTGCTACGCGTTATTGAGTATGGCCATTTAGAACGAGTGGGAGGTAGTCAATCGCTGCATGTCGATGTGCGCCTTATCTGTGCAACTAACGCAGATCTACCGGCAATGGCGGACGAGGGCAAATTTCGTGCTGATTTACTGGATAGATTGGCCTTTGACGTAATTCGCCTGCCCCCTTTAAGAGAGCGTAAAGCCGATATTATGCTACTGGCTGAAAACTTTGCGATTGCTATGTGCCAAGAGTTAGGGTTGCCCTTTTTCCCCGGTTTTAGTGACAATGCCCGCCAAATTCTTTTAGATTACCGTTGGCCGGGGAATATTCGCGAACTAAAAAATGTGGTTGAACGTTCTGTTTATCGCCATGGCACCAGTGAGCGTGAACTGGATAATATTATTATCGACCCTTTTGCGCGCTTTTCGTCTTCAACCATAGCTGAGCAACCTCAGCCTCAAAAGGAGATGATCTTTTCATTACCGCCATTACCGCTAGATTTACGCCAGTGGCAACATAGCACAGAAAAAAACTTACTAGAGCAAGCATTGAAAGAGAGTCGTTATAACCAGAAGATGGCGGCAGAAAAATTAGCATTGAGCTATGATCAATTACGCGGATTAATAAAAAAACATCACATAAAATTGTCGGTCTAGTTTTGTATAAGATGAGCAAAGACAGAATGAAATACAGACAAAAAAAAAGCCAGCACCCGAGCTGGCTAGTAAAATAATACTGGAAGCAATGTGAGCAATGTCGTGCCCTTGTGCGAAAAACCTCTATCGCCAAAGGACAATACGGATGATAATCTTTATCATTAGCGTTTGTAAAGCTTTTTATTGAGAATTTTTCTCAATTTGTTTTTTTTGACAATTTTGGGCTAGCCAGTTTTTTAAGTTACAATAGCCAAATCGTTTATCTAAAAGACATAATTATGCGCCCTATTTTACTTATTAGTACTATGCTACTGGCTTCAATAAGTATGACTTGTATGGCAGAGATAGCTACCAAAGCTACAGAGCTATCTGTCGCGCAAGAGCCTACAAACATTCATCAAAATGGCTTTGTCTATTGTGTTGATGGCAGTGTAAATACCTTTAATCCTCAACTTTCGAGTAGTGGATTAATTATTGATCCCCTAGCCGCGCAACTTTACGATCGTCTTTTAGATGTTGACCCTTATACCTATCGCTTGATCCCTGAAATTGCCGCACGTTGGGAGTCTCTCGATAATGGCGCAACTTATCGCTTTTATTTGCGTAAAAATGTGTCATTCCAGACAACACCTTGGTTTACGCCTACACGTAAACTCACCGCAGACGATGTTATCTTTAGTTTTGAGCGCATGTTTTCTGCCAATAATCCTTATAATCAAGTTAATGGTGGTAAATACCCCTATTTTGATAGTTTAAGTTTGGCGGATAATATCAAATCAATTAAAAAGTTAGGCAAATACACCGTTGAATTTAATCTAAAATCTCCTGATGCTTCATTTTTATGGCATTTAGCAACCCATTATGCGCCTATCCTTTCAGAAGAATATGCCAGTAACCTTGAAAAATCGGGTAATCAATCGCAACTTGATTGGAAACCTGTAGGCTCAGGGCCTTTTTATCTTGATGAATTTCAGCCAGGCCAATTTGTTCGATTACTGAGAAATGAGCAATACTGGAAAGGTCAGCCCAAAATGCAACAAGTGGTTATAGACACGGGAGCAGGCGGTACTGGACGTATATCTAAACTCTTAACGGGAGAGTGTGATGTATTGGCCTATCCTGCGGCAAGCCAATTAAAGGTCTTACGTGATGATCCTCGTTTACGCCTTACATTACGTTCAGGAATGAATATTGCTTATCTTGCGTTTAATACTAATAAGCCACCGTTTAACGATCTAAAAGTGCGTCAAGCCATCGCTTATGCGATTAATAATGAACGACTAATGGGATCTATTTATTACGGTACGGCTGAAACAGCCGCATCGGTTTTACCTCGTGCCTCTTGGGCTTATGATAATCGCGCTAAAATTACCGAATATAATCCTGAAAAATCGAAGCAAATATTAAAAGAGTTGGGACTTGAAGGACTTAAATTAAACCTTTGGGTTCCCAGTGCTCCGCAATCTTATAATCCCAGCCCGTTAAAAATGGCTGAATTAATCCAAGCTGATTTAGCCCAAGTAGGTATTCAAATGAATATTCGACCTATAGAAGGTCGCTATCAAGAAACCAGTTTGATGGATAGAACTCATGATATGACTTTATCAGGATGGTCAACAGATAGTAACGACCCCGATAGTTTTTTCCGCCCATTATTTAGTTGTGCGGCTATTAGTTCGCAAACCAATTTAAGTCATTGGTGCTCACCGGCATTTGATAATGTGCTACAACAGGCGCTTTATAGCCAACAACTGGCCTCTCGTATAGACTATTATCACCAAGCACAAGATATTTTAGCGCAAGAGCTACCGGTTTTACCATTAGCTAATTCTTTACGTATGCAGGCTTATCGTTATGATATTAAAGGACTTGTATTAAGTACATTTGGTAACGCTTCTTTTGCCGGTGTGTATCGCGAAGCAGAAGTTGATGAGGATAGTCACAACCAAGAGGCTACAACAAACCCATGATTATCTACTCGATACGTCGCTTACTGTTATTAATTGTGACGCTCTTTTTCTTGTCACTGGTGAGCTTTAGTCTCAGCTATTACACACCCAATGGACCGTTAAGTGGTGCTTCTTTATTTGATGCCTACTTTTTTTATACCCACAATATGTTCCATTTTGATTTTGGAATTTCTTCAATTAATGGCGAACCCATTAAAGCACAACTTATTGAAGCATTTCCTGCCACTATGGAGTTATGTGCACTGGCATTTATCTTTGCCCTGCTTATCGGCATTCCTGCAGGGATCATCGCGGGTGTATGGCGCAATAAACCTGCAGATACTTTTATTAGTCATCTCGCACTTTTGGGCTTTTCAGTTCCGGTCTTTGGTCTTGCATTATTACTGACGCTTTTCTTTTCATTAAAGCTAGGTTGGCTACCTGTTTCAGGCCGTATTGATTTACTGTATAACTTACAGCCTATAACGGGGATCGCAGTCGTTGATGCTTGGCTATCGGATTCGCCTTATCGTCAACAGATGATCATAAACGTTTTACAACATTTAATTCTACCCGTGACTACACTAGCTATTGCTCCTACTACGGAAGTCATTAGGTTGATGCGTAATAGTACAGAAGAGATCATGGTTGAGAATTATGTGAAAGCAGCGGCAACCCGTGGCTTATCACGCTTTACTATTATTCGCCGTCATATTCTACATAATGCATTACCCCCTATTATTCCCAAATTAGGCTTACAGTTTTCTACCATGTTAACACTGACGATGGTGACCGAAATTGTTTTTAACTGGCCAGGATTAGGCCGTTGGCTAGTAACGGCCATTCGCCAACAAGACTATTCGGCTATTTCAGCCGGTGTTATGGTTGTTGGTTCAATGGTTATCATCGTCAATGTGTTATCAGATATTGTCGGTGCGATGAGTAATCCAATGAAACACAAGGTGGGATATGCCTTTAGATAGCCAGTTTTATAAAGAGAAAAAAACACCATCACCGGCTGCGGTGATTTGGCAATGTTTTTCTAAAGATATTCTCTCCATGGTGGGCTTTTATGGTGTTATCTTCCTGTTAATATTAAGTATTGTTGGTCCTTATATTGCGCCTTATGCACTCGACCAACAATTCTTCGGTCATCAATTAACACCGCCTTCTTGGTATCAAAACGGTAATGTCACCTTCTTTTTTGGTACTGATGATTTAGGGCGCGATGTCTTTAGCCGTATTTTAATTGGTACGAGTATGACCTTTGGTGGCGCTTTTATTGTCACCTTTGCGGCGACACTGATGGGATTAATTATGGGTTGCCTTGCAGGAATGACCCACGGCCTAAAATCCGCAGTGTTAAATCATATTTTAGATACACTGTTATCCATTCCATCACTCTTATTAGCCATTATTGTGGTCGCTTTTGTAGGGGCAAGTTTAGAGCACGCCATGATAGCAATTTGGCTAGCACTACTCCCCCGCTTAGTGAGAATGATCTATTCAGCGGTAAATGATGAATTAAATAAAGAGTACGTTATTGCCTCACGTCTTGATGGTGCATCAAATATCTCTATTTTATGGTATACCGTATTGCCGAATATTACCCCAGTATTGGTTTCTGAATTAACTCGGGCTTTTTCTATCGCAATATTAGATATCACGGCATTAGGTTTTCTGAATTTAGGCGCTCAATTACCTTCACCTGAATGGGGGGCGATGCTCGGCGATTCCCTAGAGTTAATCTATGCAGCACCTTGGACAGTCCTTATCCCCGGGGCCACCATTATGATCAGTGTATTACTTGTCAATTTATTAGGGGATGGCTTACAACGTGCCATTAATGAGGGGGTGGAATAATGCCGTTATTAGACATACGCAACCTAACTATTGAGTTTATGACACCCGATGGCCCGGTAAAAGCGGTAGATCGCGTTTCCATTACCCTCAGTGAGGGAGAAGTAAGAGGTTTAGTCGGTGAATCTGGCTCCGGAAAAAGTTTGATCGCTAAGGCAATTTGTGGCGTGACTAAAGATAATATTAAAGTGACTGCGGATCGCTTTCGGTTCGATGATATTGATTTACTTAAATTATCACCAAGAGCACGTCGTCGGGTGATTGGTCATAATGTGTCGATGATTTTCCAAGAGCCTCAATCTTGTCTTGATCCGGCGACCAAAATTGAACACCAGCTTATTCAAGCAATCCCTGGTTGGACATTTAAAGGCCACTGGTGGCAACGTTTTCATTGGCGAAAACGCCGTGCAATTGAGTTACTTCATCGGGTTGGTATTAAAGATCATAAAGATATCATGCGTAGCTATCCTTATGAATTAACCGAGGGTGAATGCCAAAAAGTGATGATAGCCATTGCCATTGCTAACCAACCCCGTTTACTGATTGCCGATGAACCAACTAATGCGATGGAGCCGGCAACGCAAACACAAATATTTCGTTTACTCACCCGTTTAAATCAAAATAATAATATGACTATTTTGTTAATTAGCCATGATTTGCAGTGGATGAGTAAATTAGCCAGTAAAATTACGGTCATGTATTGTGGTCAGACCGTGGAAACCGCCATACCTGAAGAACTATTGGTTACCCCCTATCATCCTTATACACAAGCCCTTATCCGCTCTATTCCTGATTTTACTAACTCTTTGCCTCATAAAAGCCGTTTAAATACGCTACCCGGTGCGATCCCCTCTTTAGAGCACCTACCTGTTGGGTGCCGTTTAGGCCCCCGTTGTCCTTATGCACAACGTCAATGTATTGAAGCACCTCGATTACGTACATTTAAAAATCATGCGGTGGCTTGTCATTTCCCATTAAATGTGGAGACGACAGATGTTCGATAAATTACTTGAAGTCAAAAACTTATCAAAAACATTTCGTTACCGTACAGGATTATTCCATCGCCAGCAGTTGAAAGCGGTAAAACCGGTGAGTTTCACTCTTGAACCGAAGCAAACACTGGCGATTATTGGCGCTAATGGTTCAGGTAAATCAACATTAGCTAGAATGTTATCCGGCGTTACAGAGCCAACGGGGGGTGATATTTTTATAAACGGTCATCAATTAAGTTTTGGCGATTACTCTTATCGTAGTCAACGCATTCGGATGATATTTCAAGATCCCACAAACTCACTCAATCCACGTCAGCGTATTGGGCAAACATTAGATTTACCATTACGACTTAATACCGAACTTAGTGGCATAGAGCGAGAAAAACGCATTTATCAAACTTTGCGGCAAGTAGGACTATTACCAGAACATGCTAATTACTATCCACATATGTTTGCCTCAGGACAACGCCAGCGGATCGCCTTAGCTCGTGCTCTTATTTTACAGCCACAGGTGATTATAGCGGATGAAGCTATTGCCTCTTTAGATATGTCTTTACGTTCACAAATTATTAATTTGATGTTAGAGCTACAAGAGACACATGAAATTGCCTATATCTATGTGACACAAAATTTAGGAATGACTAAGCATATTAGTGATAAAGTCATGGTGATGGATAATGGTGAAGTGGTCGAGCGTGGTAACACCGCTGAGGTATTAGCATCACCTTTACATGAAGTGACTCGTCGATTAGTGGCTAGTCATTTTGGGGAAGCACTTACGGCAGAAGCTTGGCGACAAGATTTACCTTAATATTAAACAGCATTAACATCATATTAATTGTTTATTATTTCACCCTTTTCCTTCAACTCCTCGGAGGTGCAAGGGAAATTAAACAAATTTACAAATGTCGTGGTAGAATCAGCCACGATTTATTAACAATAAGCGTGATAACCTAACAGATAAATAAAATTCTGCATGATGTTATTATCGCAATTTACGAACAAACAAGGATACAGCTATGGGCTTTATGACCGGCAAACGCATTCTGATTACTGGTGTTGCGAGCAAATTATCAATTGCTTATGGTATTGCCAAAGCCATGCATGATCAAGGCGCTGAACTGGCTTTTACTTATCAGAATGAAAAACTCAAACCTCGCGTTGAAGAGTTTGCAGCCTCATTAAATTCTAACATCGTATTAGAGTGTGATGTGTCAAAAGATGAAAGCATTGACGCAATGTATGCAGAGCTAGCAAAAGTTTGGCCTAAATATGATGGTTTTGTTCACTCTATCGGTTTCGCACCTGCTGATCAATTAGATGGCGACTATGTTAACGCTGTCACTCGTGAAGGCTTTAAAATTGCCCATGACATCAGTGCATATAGCTTTGTTGCAATGGCAAAAGCAAGCCGTGCAATGTTAAATCCAAACTCTGCATTATTAACGCTGACTTACCTCGGTGCTGAGCGTGCAATTCCTAACTATAATGTTATGGGGTTAGCTAAAGCTTCTCTAGAAGCAAACGTACGTTATATGGCAAATGCTATGGGTCCTGAAGGTATTCGTGTTAACGGTATCTCTGCAGGTCCAATTCGTACCTTAGCGGCATCTGGTATCAAAGATTTCCGTAAAATGTTAAATCATTGCGAATCCGTCACCCCTTTACGTCGCACAGTCACTACTGAAGATGTGGGTAATACTGCAGCTTTCTTATGCTCTGACTTATCTGGCGGGATCACCGGTGAAATCATTCACGTAGACGGTGGTTTTAGCATTGCCGCAATGAATGAATTAGAGTTGAAATAATTTCCCTTTATTTCATTACATTCTTTCTAAAAACCTCGAAATTCTTCGAGGTTTTCTTTTTTCATGAATAAGTTGTACTGTTCACAGATTTACAAAAGCCTATTTTATTTGCCAGATTTGCGTTTGCTAAATTCTTATAACGCCTTATTATCTAATGTTAGTGAGGATATTTCTTATCTTCACGGGTATCACCACTCATTGATAGGGAGTTATTTAAGATGAAATTGTACTACACGCCGGGTAGTTGCTCGCTTTCTCCTCATATCGTTCTACGTGAAACGGGTCTCGACTTTTCTATTGAGCGCATTGATTTACGCACCAAAAAAACAGAGTCAGGGAAAGATTTTCTTGCCATCAACCCTAAAGGGCAAGTTCCGGTTCTTCAATTAGATAATGGTGATATTTTAACGGAGGGTGTTGCTATTGTGCAGTATCTTGCCGATCTGAAGCCAGATAGAAATCTTATTGCCCCACCAAAAGCATTAGAACGTTATCATCAAATTGAGTGGCTAAACTTTCTTGCCAGTGAAGTTCATAAAGGCTACAGCCCTCTATTTTCATCTGATACGCCTGAAAGTTATCTCCCTGTGGTAAAAAACAAACTAAAAAGTAAATTTGTTTATATTAATGATGTACTAAGCAAACAAAAATGTGTTTGTGGTGATCACTTTACTGTGGCGGATGCGTATCTGTTTACGTTAAGTCAATGGGCACCTCATGTGGCGCTAGATTTAACCGACTTAAGCCATTTACAAGACTATCTAGCACGTATTGCACAACGTCCTAATGTGCATAGTGCACTAGTCACGGAAGGATTAATAAAAGAGTAAGATTGCTATAAAGGCGAATCTCATTAATAAACATAAAAAGCGGAAATTAATGACTTCCGCTTTCGCTTTATATTAATAATATGATTAATCTAACTGCGTTGCACAGAAGTTATGGGTTGGGTGCACCATTTGATCTTGAGCGGCGACGAGTTGTAACTCGTACTCATTCATCTCTTTAGTTTTTAACATCACTTCATAAACAGCAGCAGCAACATGCTCTAATGCCGTTTTTAGCTCAACACCTTTTAGTAAATCCACCAGCATTAAACCACTGGTTAGATCCCCGACACCAACAGGCTGACGTTCACCAAAATCAACCAGCGGTCGGCTCACATGCCAACTGTGATCTGCAGTCACCAGTAACATTTCAAAGCGATCATGACGAAAGCCTGCTCGTGATAAATGTTTTACTAATACAATTTTAGGCCCTTGCTGGCATAATTGACGGGCCGCTTTTACACATTGGTCAACATTATGCAGCGTTGCTCCACCAGCTAATGTTTCAAGTTCTAATAAGTTGGGTGCAATAATATCACTGATGGGCAAGGCATCTTCACAAAGTACGCCAGAAACTTCTGGAGGCACAATACAACCTTTTTCAGGATGTCCCATAACCGGATCACAAAAGTACCATGCGTTAGGATTAGCTTGTTTGACTTTTTTTACAATATCAACAATGCGTCGGCCTTGCTCTGCCGAGCCAAGATAACCACTTAATACCGCATCACACTGTGCTAATTTACCAATAGCAGCGATACCATCAACGATCTCAGTGATATGCTCTGCCGACATCACACAACCCGTCCATTTTTCTGGATATTGTGTGTGGTTGGAAAATTGAACCGTATTTAAAGGCCAAACATTTACCCCCATACGGCGCATTGGAAATTCAGCAGCGCTATTACCTGCGTGACCAAAAACTACATGAGATTGAATAGAGAGTATATTTTTCATGACATAAACCGATTATTGTGAATACACACAACACCCAAGCTTTATTATCATAGGCGAGGTATACACATTTATTTATTGTTATCAAAAAAGGGCAACCTACTGTTGCCCTTTTGTTGTCAATTATTTCCAGATAACAAGGCAGTAATGTTTTTTACCGCGACGTAAAATGGAATAATGACCAAATAAGAAATCTTTTTCTTCAAAGACGTATTCAGGATTATCCTGTTTTTCGCCATTAATAGATACTGCGTTAGAGCCAATCATTGTACGAGCTTGACCACGAGAAGGAACTAATTCTGCATTGACCAGTGCTTGTTGTAAATCATTGCCTTTTTCTAACTCAATAGTTGGCATACCATCTTGCGCTAATTGTTCAAGATCAGCTTGCGTTAAATCTGCAATAGCTCCTGAAAATAGGCTATCGGTAATACGTTTAGCGGCAGTTAAACCTTCTTCACCATGAACTAAACGTGTAACTTGTTCTGCTAACACACGTTGGGCGCGAGGTGCTTGACCGCTGTTTTTATCTTCCTCTTCCAGTGCATTAATCTCCTCAATGCTCATAAAAGTGAAGAATTTTAAGAAGCGATACACATCCGCATCCGCGGTATTGATCCAGAATTGGTAGAATTTATATGGGCTCGTTTTCTTCGGATCTAACCAAACAGCACCACCTTCTGTTTTACCAAATTTAGTACCATCAGATTTGGTAATTAAAGGTACTGTCATACCAAATACTTGTTTTTGGTTGAAACGGCGAGTTAGATCAATACCCGAAGTAATGTTACCCCACTGATCTGAGCCACCAATTTGTAACTCGACACCGAGGTTTTTGTTTAATGACGCAAAGTCATAAGCTTGTAACAGATTATAAGCGAATTCAGTAAAAGAGATCCCCACATCGTCACGGTTTAAACGCTGTTTAACCGCTTCTTTGTTGATCATTTGGTTCACAGAGAAGTGTTTACCGATATCACGCAGGAAGGTTAGCACATCCATTTGACCAAACCAGTCATAGTTGTTTGCTAATTCCGCACTGTTTTCACCACGGTCGAAATCTAAGAAAGGTGACACTTGTTTACGAATTTTTTCTACCCACTCGTGAACAGTATCTTGGGTATTCAGTTTGCGCTCGGTGGCTTTAAAACTAGGATCACCAATAAGACCCGTTGCACCACCCACCAACGCCACAGGCTTATGCCCGGCTAGTTGGAATCGTTTTAAACACAGCAAAGGAACCAAATGCCCCAAGTGCAGGCTATCAGCAGTAGGATCGAAGCCACAATAGAGAGCGATAGGACCTTGCTCCAAACGCTCCACTAAAGCTGCCTCATCCGTGACCTGAGCGATAAGCCCACGCTCCTGCAATTGTGTGATTAGGTTCTTGCTAGACATCAATGACTCCATCGGTTTATTGTTTTTTGTCTATTTAAAATATAAGTGAAACACAAGTGGTATAGCATAAAGCGCCACTACATTAAGTACCAGTAGAAAAAGCCTTTTTGATACAAATTTATTAGCCCAATTAAGGTGCTAAACGTTCAATAGACCATCCTTCTGGTGATTTTTGGTATATAAAGCGATCGTGTAGACGATTTTCTCTACCTTGCCAAAATTCAACAGAGTCAAAAGTGACTCGATATCCTCCCCAGAAACTGGGTAGAGGTACTTCTCCATGTTGAAATTTTTGTTTTAACTCCAAAAACTTACTTTCAAGCACCCCACGGGCAGAAATGCGAGAAGATTGTTTTGATGCCCAAGCTGCTATTTGGCTATCTTTAGGACGGCTATGGAAATATTTTACGACTTCAAATGCTGAAAGTTTCTCAGCTTTCCCTAAAAAACAGACTTGTCGCTCTAAAGGATACCAAGGGAAGAGTAAACTGACTCTTTGGTTATGTTCTAAATGACTCGCTTTACGGCTACCTAAGTTGGTATAAAAAACTAAACCTTTTTCATCAAAGTGCTTTAACAGCACAATACGTTGATAAGGTTGTCCATTTTCATCAACGGTTGCCACACACATGGCAGTAGGATCACTTAAGCGAGCTTCACAAGCTTGCTTAAGCCATTTTTCAAATAAAACTAATGGCTGTTCGGTTAATTCATGACGGCGTAATCCACCTTTCATATATTCACGTCGAAGATCAGCAACATCAATAAAATCCAGATCTGTCATTTTTCACTCTCTCTTTTGAGATACTGTGCTCAGCATATCACGCTTATCGAGGATTTGTAGGATAAATCGCCCCTAAAATTGTTTCTCGTGATGCCCCTGTAACAGAAGGTAAATTGCCGGGTTCATTTGCCATTGTTCGTGTGGCCAACCACGCAAAAGCTAATGCTTCCATATCATCGCCACTAAGACCATATTTGTCCGTTAACGAGACTTCTGTACCCGGTAATAAACTAGCAAGACGATGCATAATTTGACCGTTTTTTGCCCCGCCACCACACACCAATAAACGCTCACATCCACCATTGAGTTGTACTTGCTGTGCAATACTGATAGCGGTTAGCTCTACTAAAGTTGCCTGTACATCCTCTGGAAATACATTGGGTACTTTAGCCAAATGATAATGTAACCATTGGGTATTAAAATATTCTCGTCCCGTACTTTTTGGCGCTGAACGAGAAAAATAGGGATCTGCCAGCATTTCCTGTAATAATTGGGTATTCACATTTCCAGTTGCTGCCCATTGCCCATTATCATCATAGGCTGTCTGATTATGAACCCAGTTCCAACTGTCTAATAGCATATTGCCAGGGCCTGTGTCATATCCTTTCACTGCAACGCCAGGTAATAGCAACGAAATATTGGCAATACCACCAATATTTAACACAATGCGTTTTTCTGTAGGATGGCCTAATACTGCAAGATGAAATGCAGGAACCAATGGTGCACCTTGCCCACCATATGCCATATCACGACGACGAAAATCCCCGACAGTGGTTATTCCTGTCAAGGCAGCCACTCTATTGTTATCACCAATTTGCATGGTAAACGGGATATCACTTTCTGGCTCATGCCAAATTGTTTGACCATGACATCCTATCGCCGTGATATCAGCAGCACTTAATCGCGCTTTCGCTAATAATTCCATAATAGCTTTTGCATAGAGTTCACCCAGTTGCGCATCTAATAAGCCTAACTCATGCAACGTCACAGGTTGGCCTTGGCAAACGGCTAAAATGCGTTGACGCAAGGTTTGAGGATAAGGTAAAAAATGGTTGGCTTGTTGGGCAACCAGTTTATTACTAATGGCTGCCAATACCACATCAACACCATCTAAACTTGTACCAGACATCACACCAATGTATCGCCCTGCTTTCATGCCCTTTTCCTTATAATCAAGATGATGCAACTTTTTAACATATAATGTTATATTCTTTTTTTCGGAAATCTCTTCAGTGTTTACTTGCGCTCTTTACTATATAGTAAGAGGTATACGATTAAAATCAGTGTCGACATATGCAAAAAATAAGCTATAACTGATATTAAATTAAATTGATATAATCTGAAAAATTATTATCAGATTTCCATTAGGAGTAATTATGTTTAAGCATTTACTTGTTGGTCTTTTTGCTGTGACAACGCTGGCTGGTTGTGTAAATACAAGCTCTTTATCAGGTGATACTTATACAGCAAGTCAAGCTAAACAAGCACAAAACGTAACTTATGGCACCATTGTTTCAGTACGTGCAGTAAATATTCAAGCCGGTAGTGATGAAAATGTTCTTGGTGCTATCGGTGGTGCCGTATTAGGTGGTTTATTAGGTAATACAATTGGTGGTGGTACAGGCCGTAACCTAGCAACCGCAGCGGGTGCTATTGCTGGTGGTATGGCTGGACAACAAGCACAAGGTGCTTTAAATACAACCAAGGGTGTGCAATTGGAAGTACGTTTAGATAGCGGTAAAACCGTGGTTGTCGTACAAAAAGCAGACAATACTGCCTATAGACAAGGTCAACGTGTTGCTGTGATTGGTAACGGCAATAATCTCACCGTTTCTCCACGCTAAGTTTATTTACTTGAGGTGTGTGATAAGCAAAACAGGCAACCATTCTAGTTGCCTGTTTTATTAATAGAAATTATTTTACTTATAATAACCAGTTTTATAACTTATTAATTAATTCAAACATTGCATTATCTATCTTTAATTAATGATAAAAATCATTCGTCTTTTATCATCAATTATTAATTGATAACGCTTTTATTATAAGATCAACAATAGACTTCATAGATAAAATCATCTTATCTACCCTCTAGTAGAATTATAATAAATCCTTTGAAATTAAATAATAAATAGAATTATTACAAATAAAACCATTAGAAATAAAATTGCTGTAAATTAGCCCAATTTAATTAGTCATGTAATCTAATTATATTTTTCTCTAGCTTTTTAATAAGATAAATCAAGTTGTCTATTTCTTCCTTCTTTATACCACTTAATATTTCTTGACGTGTCTTCTCAATAACTGCATAAACTTCTGAAATAAAAGGTTCTGATTCTTTTGTTAACGTTATACGCTTTGCTCTGCGATCACTTGAACAAGTATGTCTACAAATCAGTTTTTTTTCTTCTAACTGATCGAGAGTTCTCACTAATGATGGTTGTTCAATACCAATTGCTTTAGCCAATTGGATTTGAGATTGTTCTGGAGGCAGTTGACTAATATTATACAACGTTACCCAATGAGTTTGGGTCAATTTTAATGGCTTGAGTCGGTGATCAATTAAGGCACGCCATAATCGAACTAAACGCGCTAAATCAGCTCCTAATGTTGATTCCACTTATCCCTCCTTAAATTCGCTTTTCTTTCAGCTTTTACAAAGTTTAGATATGTTCTTTAAAAACACTATTTTGTAAATTACATTATTTATTGATTGATGAGCCGACCTCTTTATCTTATTTTTATAATATTAGAATCCTATTTATTAGATAGGAAATTATTTTTAAGATCCAATTATGTATATTTATCGCCACGAATGAATCTCTATAAAGAATAACCTTGTTATAAAAACTAATCTATATT
>NZ_CAWQOK010000088.1:0-9569 GCF_963896075.1 Proteus sp. G4415 | reverse complement strand
GGAGGGGGATCTGTATATGCTGAGCACAGTTTGTCACAAATACACCAAACTACATGGTCGGTTTGGTGATGCGCTTCCGCGTGCTGGCGAACTGTCCGTTAAGCTGGTGGCTATAGAGATTTTTGAAACTGAAATGAATTACAAATATATTGGGGAAAATTAGCATGACATACTTTGAGAAAATAAAAGTTGTCGTAACATGTCATGAAAAAAATTAGGGCAGTAAAAAACCTCAGGGGACAAAAAGGGGGCAATAACCCTTAGATACAAAAAAGCCACTTTTCTCAAAGTGGCTTAATATGCTGATTTAACAGCTAAAATTTGGTGGCCCCTACTGGACTTGAACCAGTGACCAATCGATTATGAGTCGACTGCTCTAACCAACTGAGCTAAGGGGCCTTAATGGTGTGAGATTATACGTGCCATTTGAGGCGAGGTCTAGCCTTTGTGTGACTGTATGCGCAATTTGTGTTCAATATAGAGTAGAAAAAATAAATTAAATAATAATCTTTTATTTCAATAAGATAGTCTAAAAAGAAAGACTTGATGAGTAAAAAATCGACAAGGGTAAAAATAAAAGGGTGATTTTTTGTAAATAGAGGTAGAAAAAATCAGCAGATTTTTAGCGAAAACGATAGCGGTTACTTAAGATAGACCAAAAGAGAATAGGGATGATAAAAGAAAATTATCAGCGCTGGAAACAGATATAGTTTAGACCGGATAATAAAAAAACGCCTGTGAGGCACAGGCGTTTGTATTACTACCAAAATCAAAGAGATTGATTATTCATCAAGGAAGCTACGTAGCACTTCAGAACGGCTTGGGTGGCGTAATTTACGCAACGCTTTTGCTTCAATCTGACGGATACGTTCACGGGTAACATCAAATTGTTTACCCACTTCTTCCAATGTATGGTCGGTATTCATATCGATACCAAAGCGCATACGCAGGACTTTAGCTTCACGCAGTGTTAAACCACCTAATACTTCGTGTGTCGCTGAACGTAAGCTTTCTGATGTTGCTGAATCCAGAGGTAATTCGAGGGTAGTATCCTCGATAAAATCACCTAAATGTGAATCTTCATCGTCACCAATTGGGGTTTCCATGGAGATAGGCTCTTTAGCGATTTTTAGTACCTTACGGATTTTATCTTCAGGCATCAGCATACGTTCTGCAAGCTCTTCTGGTGAAGGCTCACGTCCCATCTCTTGCAACATTTGGCGCGAGATACGGTTTAGCTTATTAATCGTTTCAATCATATGTACCGGAATACGAATGGTACGTGCCTGATCGGCGATTGAACGAGTAATAGCCTGACGGATCCACCATGTTGCATAAGTTGAGAACTTATAACCACGACGATATTCAAATTTATCAACCGCTTTCATTAGACCAATATTCCCTTCCTGGATCAGGTCAAGGAACTGTAAGCCACGGTTGGTATATTTTTTCGCGATAGAGATAACTAAACGTAAGTTCGCTTCGACCATCTCTTTTTTCGCACGGCGTGCTTTTGCTTCACCGATAGACATACGACGGTTAATATCTTTAACCTGTTCGATTGTCAGTCCTGTTTCAACTTCAATTTGTTGTAACTTTTGTAAGCTACGTTGTACTTCTTCTTCAATACCTGCCAGTTTTTCAGACCAAGGTTTATTCATCGCACGAGCGGCAGTAAACCATGTGTCATTAGTTTCATTTCCTGTAAACAGAGTAATGAAGTTTTTCTTAGGCATTTTGACCTGATCAACACAAAGACGCATGATGTGACGCTCTTGAGCACGGACTCTGTCCATCATTTCACGCATGTTGTTAACCAGATAATCAAACTGTTTTGGCACTAAGCGGAACTGTTTGAAAATTTCTGATAACTGTAAAATTTCCAGTTCGGTATCTTTATGATTACGACCTTTGGCCTTAATAGATTGACGCGTTTTTTCGTACTGTTCACGAAGCTCGGTGAATTTTTGGCGAGCAAGTTCAGGATCGATGCTGTTATCATCATCGCTATCACTGTCTGTGTCGCTATCTTCATCTTCGTCTTCATCTTCGTCATCGGCGCTGTTGTCGATTTCATCGTCGTCTTTGCCTAAATTGACATCATCACTTTCTGCCACCTCTTCGGCATTAGGGTCAATAAAGGCAGTAATTAAATCAGAAAGACGCGCTTCACCGGCTTCAACACGATCATATTGTTCAAGAAGATAAGTGATTGCTTCAGGATATTCAGCAACTGAGCATTGAACTTGGTTAATACCATCTTCAATGCGTTTTGCGATATCAATTTCACCTTCCCGGGTGAGCAGTTCAACGGTTCCCATTTCGCGCATATACATACGCACAGGATCGGTTGTACGGCCAATTTCAGATTCTACACTAGAAAGTACCTGAGCAGCGGCTTCGACAGCATCATCATCAGTGTCATTTGAATTTTCTGCCAACATCAGATCATCGGCATCAGGTGCTTCTTCCATGACCTGAATGCCCATGTCGTTAATCATCTGGATGATGTCTTCGATTTGATCTGAATCGACGATATCTTCCGGCAGATGGTCATTGACCTCAGCATAGGTCAGGTAGCCTTGCTCCTTACCTTTCGTAACAAGTAGCTTCAGCTGTGACTGCGGGTTTTGCTCCATAAGACGGTATCCACACTTCAAAGTAATTTGGGTTGGTGTCGGTCGGCGATAAACGGTTCAGCCAACAATAACTACGGAGGGGCATTTTCATTGTCGATTGCTACGATCCCCTCAGCGTAGCAAATGTAGGTTATTTTTTATACCTACCGATAGCGGCAATTAAGCCGTGTTTTTAATCTTAATTTAGGTTTTACTTTTTAACGCGAGCCTGTATTATCAATTGGACTTCTTCGCGTTCATTTTGTGTTAGACCTTCAGTTCTCTCTTTGGCAATGAGGGCGTTTAAACGTTCATCCATTGCGGTTAAAAAGAGATGATCTAACGTATCTGTAAATGTTTTTTCAGCTATCTCATCTATATCTATATCGTTCCACATCGCCAGTTTTTCAAGTTGTTTACCGAATTTATTCTCTCGATAGAGTTCGATAATCTGACCTGTATTCAAGCCTGGCTGTGCTTGGCAAAGAGAAACTAATTCAATAAAAAGCGATAAACCCGCTATTTTTTCTGTATTTAGCCCCTCAAGCGGTGGCACTAATTGGCAAAACTCGGGATTTTGTATCAACAAGGCAATTAAAATACGCATTGGTGTAGTACGTAGTTTTGTCGGTTGATACGATGTTTCGTGATGTAGCGAGTTTCTACCAAATAAACGATCCATCTGCTCAATATCGGGATTTCCCGTTAAATTTCCAAGCTCTCTTAATAAATATAGACGTAAAGTCTCACTTGGGATCTGATCAATTAATGGGCGCGCTAAACTATAGAGTTTGCCATTGCCTTCTTGGGTGCTCAAATCCACTTGTGGAACCAGCGAATCAAATAAAAACTCAGATAAAGAGTGTGCTTGTTCCATTCGTTTTTCAAATGCCTCTTTCCCTTCGCGGCGAACCAGTGAATCAGGATCATCGCCTTCAGGTAAAAACATAAAACGTAAAGAACGGCCATCGTTTAAAAAAGGCAGTGCAGTTTCTAATGCTCGCCATGCGGCATCTCGTCCTGCTCTATCACCATCATAGCAGCAAATAACGTTATCCGTAGTTCTAAACAGCAACTGGATATGTTCTGCGGTTGTTGATGTACCCAACGAGGCGACAGCATAATCAATACCAAACTGCGCTAATGCCACAACATCCATATAACCTTCAACCACTAATAACTTAGCTGGGTTAGGGTGAGTCTGTTGTGCTTCATAAAGCCCGTAAAGTTGGCGGCCTTTATGGAAAATCTCTGTTTCTGGGGAGTTTAAGTATTTGGGTAAATCATCACCTAATACACGTCCACCAAATGCAATAACACGACCTCGTCTGTCTCTAATCGGAAACATAACGCGCTGACGAAAACGGTCATAAGTGCGACCTTTATCGTTTGTTATTACCATTCCTGCTTCAAGTAACAGGGCTTGAGTATCGGGATTTTGCCCAAAACGTTTTAGGATATTGTCCCAACCCGTAGGTACAAAGCCGATAGAAAAGCGGGTAATAACCTCTTCACTTAGCCCGCGATACGCAAGATAATTTCTTGCTTCCTGAGCGTCAGGGGTATTGAGGGTGCTTTTGTAATACTGGTTCAATTTCTCCATCACTTGATAGAGATTTTGTCTTATATGTCGCTCAATCGGGCTACTGCCAGTTCCTGATTCATAAGGAACTTCTAACCCATGCATTGCTGCTAACTCTTCAATGGTTTCGACAAAATCAAGTCTGTCGTAGTTCATCAAAAAATCAATAGCATTGCCATGCGCACCGCAACCAAAACAGTGATAAAACTGTTTGTCGCTATTTACTGTAAAAGAGGGCGTTTTTTCATTATGAAACGGACAACACGCTGAATGATTTTTGCCTTGTTTTTTAAGCGGCACACGAGCGTCGATAAGATCGATGATATCGGTTCGTGCTAATAAATCATTGATAAATGAACGTGGAATTCGTCCAGCCATAAGCCCTTTTACGCCTGTTGTTGAACGAGAATAAGCCGCGCTCTCATAAGAAAGCACGGCCTTTTAACTGCGACTACAGTGTCTGCATAAATTGCGGTATCAGCCGCAATTTATTAGTACAGACGAGTACGACGTGCGTTTTCGCGAGCTAATTTTTTAGCGTGACGTTTTACTGCTGATGCTTTAGCGCGTTTACGCTCAGTCGTTGGTTTTTCATAAAATTCACGACGACGAACTTCTGCTAATACGCCTGCTTTTTCGCAAGAGCGTTTGAAACGACGAAGAGCAACGTCAAATGGCTCGTTTTCACGTACTTTGATTACCGGCATGTGCCTCTCACCTCAATAGAAATCGGTTTGTGCTGGCATGATTTTAGCCAGCCGACATTTAAAATGGTGCGGAATTTTACTTCAAAGCAGGGCACTTTGTAAAGAGATGCACAAAATTGAAACGCAAACTCTCACTTTTGTGTCTTAATTTATTCAAAACACAACGTGATAGTTGCTAACCACACATTTAAATCATGTAAAATAGGTGGATAATTATAGACCAGAAAAAGAAATTTGTCACATACTGGTATGTAAAAGTTGTGGCGAAGACGTATTAAATTAGCGAAATAATGCTACAATCGATCCATTACGCCATTGCGCGAGGAAGAATTTGGAAGCGTCATGCGAGTTTTAGGTATTGAAACATCTTGCGATGAAACCGGTATCGCAATTTACGATGATAAAGCCGGTCTGTTAGCGAATCAACTCTATAGCCAAATAAAACTGCACGCCGACTATGGTGGTGTTGTTCCCGAGCTTGCTTCACGAGATCATATCCGCAAAACAGTGCCACTGATCCAAGCCGCCCTTAAAGAAGCAAATTTAACTGCAAAAGATATTGATGCGGTCGCTTATACTGCAGGACCAGGGCTGGTAGGAGCATTGCTGGTGGGGGCGACTATTGGTCGTTCTCTGGCGTTTGCATGGGATGTGCCTGCTATTCCAGTTCACCATATGGAAGGGCATTTATTAGCGCCGATGCTTGAAGAGAAAACGCCAGATTTTCCTTTCGTGGCGTTACTTGTCTCGGGGGGGCATACACAATTAATTAGTGTAACAGGGATTGGGGAATATACCCTGTTAGGTGAGTCTATTGATGATGCTGCTGGTGAAGCATTTGATAAAACAGCCAAGCTATTGGGGCTTGATTATCCCGGCGGCCCTGTTTTATCAAAAATGGCACAACAAGGTGTAGAAGGACGTTTTGTTTTTCCTCGCCCTATGACAGACAGACCCGGACTCGACTTTAGTTTCTCTGGTTTAAAAACCTTTGCCGCTAATACTATTCGTCAAAACGATGATTCAGAGCAAACTCGAGCAGATATTGCGCGTGCTTTTGAAGATGCCGTAGTAGATACTCTGGCAATAAAATGTCGTCGAGCATTAGAGCAAACAGGCTTTAAACGCTTAGTGATGGCGGGGGGTGTAAGTGCTAACCGTACTTTACGCGCCAAAATGGCAATGATAATGGAACAACTCGGAGGGGAAGTGTTTTATGCTCGCCCTGAGTTATGTACCGATAATGGTGCCATGATTGCTTTGGCGGGGATGATCCGTTTTGAAGGTGGTACCGAAGGGCCTTTAGGGGTGACAGTGAGACCGCGTTGGCCTTTAGCTGAATTACCTGCTTTAGCGGATAAATAATTAGCCATTGGCGGTGTTGGTAATGATAAGTGCTTGGCTTAAGTACTAAGCACTTATGTTTGGTTACAATTAAAGTGAATTATGCCAATGCCGTCCAACCAAGAACGCTAACTCTAATGACTGTGTCCGGTTAAGACGAGGATCACATAAAGTTTGATAACCATGACTTAGGTCAGTGTATCGAATTTGTTGTAATCCTCCAGTACATTCAGTGACTTCTTGTCCGGTCATTTCTAAATGTATCCCCCCAGCCTGTATGCCCATCTCATGTAAAATATGAATAAAAGCACGAGTTTCTTCGGCAATATCATTGAAATGTCGGGTTTTCATACTGTCATTTGCTGATTGTGTATTGCCATGCATTGGATCTATTTGCCAAATAACCGCTCGTTGATGTTCTTTTACCGTTCTTACTAATTCCGGAAGATATGCATGAATAGCATCTTTACCCACGCGAATGATTAAGATAATTTTTCCAACTTCATTGCTCGGGTTAAGAGTATCTATTAGCTTAATCAGTTTTTCTCCTGACATTCTGGTGCTGCATTTTATACCGATAGGGTTTTCAATACCTCGTAGGTACTCGATATGGGCATGATCAATATCGGTTGTTCGTTCTCCTACCCAAACCATATGTGCTGAACAGTTATACCATTTGTTGTCAATGGAATCTTGACGAGTCATCGATTCCTCATAATGCAGTAACAAAGCTTCATGACTAACATAATAAGAAGAGGTATCGGGCTGTTTATTAATAATATGATGTTGTGAATGATAGAGTTGTTCTAGCAAATGGAAATAATGCTCAGGCTCTGTAGAGCCAGGATGAGCGTTAATATCCAAGGCCCATTGTTGCTTGGTATATTGTGTATAATTCATCGCACGTAACAGATTTAAGGTCGCTGCTGAGTGATGATAGGCAGTTATCATTCTAATCGGATCTGGCTCTCTACTTTTAACTGAAAAATCAAGACCATTAATAATTTCTCCTCGATAGCTGGGTAAAGTTAAGCCATTTTGTGTTTCAAATGCTTGGCTACGAGGTTTAGCGTATTGTCCAGCCATACGACCTAATTTAATCACCGGCAATCCCGTTGATTGTTCAATTAATGCGGACATTTGCGATAAGGTGAATGTTAAATCACGGATAATAGTGGCTTGGCAATCATCAAAAGATTCTGCACAGTCTCCTCCTTGCAGAAGAAAAGCTTCACCATTTGCAACAAGTTTTAATAAATTTTTAAATGCTCTGATTTCGGAAGCTAAAATTAGCGGGGGATAATGCTTAAGCTTTTCTTTGCAATAATTTAAGGCATGTATATCTGGGTATTCAGGGAGTTGCTTGGCGGGTAAAGATTTCCATAATGATGGGTGCCAAGAGATGGAAAATATATTCTGTAATGATAGGGTGTTTTCTATTGGTAAATATTGATGATTTTGTTCTGTTAAAACATCAATATTATAGGTGCTAAACATAGAAAGTGCTCCTGCGATTATAGTAAGAATAGAAAAAGCGAGGTGATCCTCGCTTTTTGTTATCCTTGGGGTTGAGATGTTTCTAAATAGGTTTTAATGACGCCATTTTGCCTTGCAACATAGTCTTCTCTAACGGGGGTATAGACATCAATAACCTCAGAAGGCTCTAAAGCAATTGCGTGATGAACGGCCCATGAGGGAATAATAAAAGAGTCGCCAGCATGTAAATAAACAATGCGGTTATTTACCGTCAGTTTCAAAGAGCCTTTTAGTATAGATGTGGCAGTTTCATGTTCATGTTTATGTTCAGGAATAATGGCATTAGTTTTAAATGTCCAAAATGCCATTGTAAAATTAGAGCCATGAATAAATTTAGCTTGAATTTTACTTTCTTCACCTTCGTTTCTATTTAGATCCATATCATAAGAGATCATTTCACTAGATAAATATAAGCTCATAGTTTTTTCCTTTTTATTAACCAAGTGACTAGATAATTAACGTTTTGACTGTTGTGATGTAATTAATTACTTAATTTAATTTTGAATGAATAGAAAATCCCATAGGGACAGGGCCAAAATCATATAAAATATTTAAATGATATTTTTTAGCTGCACTAAGAGTGGTAATACAGCCATCTACTCGCCCTAAACCACATTGAAGTGCTGCTTCACTATTTGAATTAAAAAGAACTCTTTCAATATTATCGAGTTCTGTTATTTTTCTAAATAGATCTTGTGGTGCGGGATGAGAACCTAACTTTTTTATCTCCTTAATATTATTAAATCGGCTAGCAAATAACATGTTATGGGTATCCATAACAAAACAATCTGTTAATTTGATAAAAGAGAGATTATTAAAAACAATATTGTGTAAAAACGGATAAACAATACAACCTAATAGAATACTATTTTGGCTTACCTCCATTTCTTTTACTGCGGTTTCTAATGTAGGGTGAAGAATAATATTTCCTTGTTGATTATTTTTATTTAGCCAATAATAAGCGGCTTTCTCACAGTTTGTTCCTGCAGGACCTAATGTATGAATATTTATCATGGTCAGTCACCTTTGTTTATTATATACGTCCCGTTATATTGATAAGTTCTGGTAAACGTTGCCCATGTTTGATTTTTTCTAGCATGTTATTTTCAATGCTATCTATCTTAATCGCTTCTTCCAGAACATTATCGATGAGTGAAAAAGGGATAATCACGGTGCCATTAGGATCGGATATCACTAAATCACCACTACAGATTGTGGCATGCTCAATGGTGCATTGAGTGCCTGTCTCACTGACAAAATAAGCGCCTTGTGTATCTGTAGGAGTAAGATTGGTGGCAATGACTGGAATGGTTAGATTGGTGAGATCTTTCTTGTCTCGTACCGCTCCCCCTAAAATAACTCCTTCAAAGCCTAATTTTTCAAAATAAGTACAACTCATGCCACCTGCAAGTGCTGCTTCTGTTATTAGTTCATGTCCTCCGGCTATATAGAATAATCCTTTTGCATCTGTTATTTCAGGGACTAAAAAAGAACTAACTTGTTCCCACGTAGAAGGTTGTTTATCTAAAATAGATTTTTGTTTTCTAATTAATTTCCATTGCACAGTATAAGCTTGTCCAACAGAATAAAAGTTTTCTAGGTTAATACTTTTTAATTGACTATTTAATACAATGGTTTTTCCTAAACTATCGAGAATATCGACTAATGTAGGAGTACTAAGTTGCATTCTTTTTATTAATGCAATTTTATTGGCAGATATTTTTTGTAGCATGGTGAACTCCAATGTTTCACAGAGTTAAATGATTATTTTTTTATGGTTAT